>CAZTDG010000006.1:17365-46816 GCA_964612655.1 uncultured Acidimicrobiales bacterium
CGGGTGCAGAAGTTGAAGAAGAGTCCGAAGAGGCAATGGAGGACGACGAGTCCGAAGAGGCAATGGAGGACGACGAGTCCGACGAAGCCATGGAAGACGACGAAGAGGCAATGGAGGACGACGAGTCTGACGAAGCCATGGAAGACGATGAGGAAGTAGAGCTCGTCCAAGGCGACAGCGTCCTCGACCGAATCGCTGAAACCGGCGTCGTACGAGTAGGTGTCCGCAACGACAACCCACCGGTCAGCTTCATCGACGAAAACGGTGACTGGGTCGGGTTCGACCTCGATCTGGCACAGGCACTCGCCGATGAACTCGGTGCCGAGCTTGAACTCGTCCCCGTCGACGGAACAACCCGCATCAGCTTCCTTGAAAGCGGCCAGGTAGATATGTCGGTCGCATCGATGAACCACACACGTTCGCGAGATGAAGCCATCGACTTCTCCGTCACCTACTTCTGGGACAACCAGTCGTTCCTTGTTCGTACGGGCGAGTACTCCTCGATCGACGAACTCTTTGACGAGACCGTCGCCGCCAGCGCCGGATCTTCAGCGATCGACTCGTGGACCGGATACGCAACCGACAACGGTGGCGCAGCCGGCGACATCGTCGAGTTCGAAGACAAGCTCGCCGCCGTCGAAGCCGTACGCAGCGGCGCGGTTGAGGGCTACACCGAGGACAACATCACCATGTTGTCTCTCGCTGCTGGCGATCCGAACTTGACCCTTCTTCCCGGTGGACACAACGCCGTGCAGTTCGGTGTTGGTGTTCCTGAGAACGATTCGGAGTGGCGCGACGATGTCAACTTTGCTCTTCAAGACATTTGGACGAGCGGCTTGTTCTTCGAGCTCTACGACCCATGGTTCGTTGACGAAGACACCCGCCTGATCGATCTGCCTCTCGGTGGCGAGATGGAGATCTGGGGCTAAGGCGTTGACCACCGTCGAGCTGCGCAACGCGACGAAGCGATACACCGATGCGGTGATCGATGCGTCGCTGCGCGCCGACGGTGGACGCCAACTCGTCTTGCTTGGGCCTTCGGGCTCGGGCAAGTCGACAATCCTTCGGATGATCGCCGGACTCGTCCAACCCGATAGCGGGTCGGTCATGTTCGACGGTCAGTCGATGGAAGCGGTGCTCCCCGAGCAACGTGAAGCGGTCATGGTCTTTCAAGATCACGCACTGTTCCCGTTTCACACTGTCGTTGAAAATGTGGAGTACGGGCTGAAGGTCCGAAAGGTTGGCGCCAAGGAGCGTTCACGCCGCGTCAGCGAGGCGTTGGCTGCGGTTCATCTCGATGGCTTTGAAGACCGTTGGCCAAGCGACCTATCCGGTGGTGAGCGTCAGCGGGTGGCGCTCGCTCGTGCGATCGTGGTCGAACCACGGCTCTTGCTTCTCGATGAACCGCTGAGCTCGCTCGACCCGGTTCTACGAGTGGAGCTCCAACGGCTCATTTGCGAGGTGCAACGAAAGTTCGAGATCACCTCGATCTTTGTCACCCACGACCGAGACGAAGCCCGTGCGGTGGCCGACGATGTAGCGGTTATTCTCGACGGCACGGTTCAACAGGTGGGAGCGCCGATGGAGGTTTTCGCAAACCCGAACTCCAAAGAGGTGGCCTCGTTTCTCGGCGAATGGTCGGAGCCACAATCGTGATCGAATCAATTGTTCGTCGCGTCAACGGGTGGTTCCCAGATAATCTCTCACCGACTTGGCCTATTGCGCTCGCTCGAATGCTGTTGGGTCTGTTGTGGCTCGGGACGCTGCGTTGGAAGCTCCCACCCGACTTTGATGGCGGCAGCCAACGAGGATTGCGTGAATGGCTCGACCTCGAGGTCGAACATGCCGCGTTCAGTTTCTACGGAGTTTTCATCGAATCGGTCGTTATCCCGAATTTCACGTTGTTCGCCTGGGTTGTCTTCATATCCGAACTCCTCGTGGGGCTCGGTTTATTATTTGGCATCGCAACCCGCGCCGCCGCCTTGTTCGGATTACTACTGTCGCTCAACCTCTTGGTCGGGCTTCTCGAAGTACCGGGCGAGTGGCCATGGTCCTACATACTCATGGCCATGTGGCACGGCACAATTCTTGTGTCGAGCGCCGGAACGCTTTGGACACTTCCTAATCTGGTAAGGACAACCAGCGGCCGTCGCACGAGTCGACCGACATCTATTGAGGAAAATGATTATGCAAGCAACTGAAGAAGCCGTCGGTGTGCCGACGCAAGCGGGTATGAGAAAAGGGGCTATCGGTGCCACAGTCACCCGGTTAGCCCTCGGCTTCACGACCTTGTTCACCTGGTTCGACAACATCAGCAAAGACTTTTACGATGGTGCGAACTTTCCAGGGTTCTTTAACGACTATCTCTTTGTGTCCGCCGAAGACGGAGGCAACGGCTCGCAGTTGTTCTTTGTGCAAGACATCTTGAACGCCACAATCTTGCAGGCGCCAGAGTTCTTTGGCTGGATCCTCACGTTCTTCGAACTAGGAATCGCTCTTGGACTGATCTTCGGCGTATTTACCCGAGCTGCATCGCTCGCCGCGATTGGTTTCTTCGTCAACTTGTTCCTGGTGTACTTCGGAGGCGAAGAGTGGATCTGGACCTACGTCCTGTTATCTGCTGCTGCCATCGCCATCTTCTTTGACTGGGGTGGCCGCCTCTTCGGTGTCGACCAATTCATCGCCAAGGCCCGAGGCGAATCGCCTTTCGGTCTCATCTGGTAGCCGACGTCTGCATATCTGGTATTCACATTCATGGTCTTCGACGTAGCGCTCATCAGTGCAGTAGTGATTTACATCATCGCCACGGTGCTGTTGTGCGTGTTCGGTGTCAACTTGCTCGCTATGGCAATACGGGTGCTCCGCAAGGGCCCCGTACAGCCAGCGGAGCCTACGAGACGCCTGAGCGACGATGAGCTGCCGCTGGTCACCGTGCAACTGCCGGTGTACAACGAGCTCTATGTCGCCCGTCGAGTGATCGAAGCGGTCGCCGAGTTCGACTATCCGGCCGAGAAGCTGCAGATCCAGGTACTTGACGATTCAACCGACGAAACGTCGCGAATCGTTGCCGATGCCATTCGAGACGTTGCCAGCACCGGCATCACCATCGAACACATCCAACGCGTTGATCGCGTCGGTTTCAAAGCGGGGGCACTCGCCGCCGGCATGAAAACCGCTACGGGTGAGTACGTCGCGATATTTGATGCAGACTTTGTGCCACCGTCCGATTATCTCCGGCGAGCGCTGCCGTACTTCGACAAAGAACATGACCCCGAAGAGAATGTGGCCTTCGTGCAGGCCAGGTGGGGTCATGTAAACCGCGACTACTCGTGGCTCACGAAGCTGCAGGCTCTTGCCATCGACGGTCACTTCCTGGTCGAGCAAGCGGCTCGCGGTGAAGCCGGTTACTGGTTCAACTTCAACGGCACCGCTGGCATCTGGCGTGTCGAGGCCATCGCAGATGCTGGAGGCTGGAAGGCCGACACGCTGACCGAAGATCTCGATCTGTCCTACCGCGCTCACCTGCGTGGATGGCGAGCACAATTCGTCGAGGACCTGGTCGTGCCCGGTGAGGTTCCAGCTCAGCTGACCGGCTACCGCCGCCAACAGCACCGCTGGGCGCGAGGGTCGATTCACTGCGCCACGCGACTGCTCCCTCAGGTATGGCGCACCGACGAGCGATTCATGGTGAAAGCCCAAGCCACACTGCACCTCTCGGCGTACTTCATTCATCTGCTGCTCGTGCTTCTCGTTCTGCTCTACCCCGCAATGGTTCGGGCGAGTGAAGAGTTCGGACGTCTGAGCACGTTGTTTGGCGCAGGCTATTTCCTCGCCCTCACGTCCCTGGCTCCGACGTTGTTCTTCATCGTGGGAAGTCATCGCAACGGAAGGCGCTGGACCCAAGACCTGCCAAGAATCTTGGCGATTACGGTGTTCGGTGCCGGGATGATGGTCAACACGGCCCGCGCTGCGTTGCAAATGTTCACCCACCCGAACCCTGCGTTCGAACGCACAGCGAAATTCGGCCTCGAAGAAGAATCGGCCACTCGTTCGTGGACGAACAAGCGCTACCAGCTAGCACCCGACAAGATCGTATTTGCCGAGCTGGCGCTGGGGGCCTACTCCATCTGGTCCGCAACGATTGCGTGGAACGGATCCAATCCTGGCATCTTCATCTTTGCCTCGATCTTCGGAATTGGTTTGTTGACGGTCGCTTTCACCTCGATCTTGCACAACGTGCGACTTCGAGTGGCACGCAACCGACGCGAACGAACAGTCCGCGCCGAGCAAGAGTCGATCGAGGCGCTCCCAGTTCTTTGAGGACCTGAGCAGTAATGAGTGCCCAAGATCGGGCTGTCATCGTGATGGCCAAACGTCCTCGACCGGGAAAGACCAAGACCCGTCTCACTCCGGTCATGTCTCCCGAGGATGCCGCGGGGCTCTACGAGGCGATGCTGCGCGACACCATCTCCATTTTGAAAGTCCGTGACGATTGCACCCCGATCATTGCCGTCGACGAACCGGAGTCGGCGGAGTGGTTTTCTTCGTTTGCCCCTGGGGTCGCACAGCTCTTTCAAGGCGAGGGTGCGCTCGGTGACCGGCTCAACCGGGTAATGACCAACGCATTCGAGCTGGGCTTCTCACAGGTCTTTGCGATCAACAGCGACGGACCAGACCTCCCGCAGTCACACCTGGACGATGCTCTGCGGGCTTTGGATCATCCAGAGACCGACCTGGTCTTCGGACCGAACGTCGACGGCGGCTACTACCTGATCGGCTGGAAGACGCCATGGCCAACGGTGGTCACCGACGTGACGATGTCGACTCCTACCGTGTTGCAGGACACGCTCGACATCGCCGCACAGCTGGGAGCTCGAGTGCATCTCGGACGTGAATGGTTTGATGTCGATGTCCCCGACGATCTGGAGCGGTTCATTCAATCGCTCGCGAACACCGGCCTGAGTAGCGATACGTTCCTGTTCGAATGGGAGAAGCGAGAGCGCGAAGCCGGTCGATGGTCTCGGTAGTCATTCCGGCGCTCAACGAGGCCGACAACGTGGGCGCCGTCATCGACGGCCTGCTCGCTCAAGACATCGACCAGGTGATCGTTGTCGACAACGGCTCGACCGATGGCACAGGCGAAGTTGGACTCCAACATGGTGCCGTGGTCGTGACCGAACCGATCGCCGGTTACGGCCGTGCATGCGCTGCCGGTACTGCGCGTGCGGTAGCCGACGGCGCTGACGTAATCGTCTACATCGATGCTGACCAGAGCTCTCGCCCCGACGAACTCGCCTCGTTGCTGGCGCCGATCGTCAACGATGAAGCAGATCTGGTTCTTGGTTCGCGAGTGCTCGGCACGATGGAGGCGGGCGCCATGGGTCCGCACCAACGCTTCGGCAATTGGCTGACCGCTGCGATCATGTCGACGTTGTACGACGTCAAGGTCACCGACCTCGGCCCTTACCGAGCGATCCGCACCGAGCTACTCACGTCGCTCGATATGGCCGAGATGACCTTCGGCTGGCCAACGGAGATGATGGTCAAGTCCGCTCGCGGAGATGCTCGCATTGTTGAAGTGCCCGTGACCTGGCAGGTGCGCAACGCCGGGGAATCAAAGGTGAGCGGCACGATTCGAGGCACGGTCTTGGCGGCGTGGTATCTCTTGAGCGTGACCATCAAACACGCCGCACGTCCAAAGCTGTCGGAACTCAAGCAACGACGGTCGATCGGAAACTAGTGCTCGCGATCATCACCGGCAGCGGCTTTTATGCACTCGATGCCCTCGCTGACGCCGCAACCGAAACGGTCGCTACCCCATACGGCGAGGCGGTGGTGACCTCTGGGACATGGCAAGGCGACACGCCCGTACTGAACCTTGCCCGCCACGGAACCGATCATTCGATCGCCCCGCATCTGATCAACTACCGAGCCAACATTTGGGCGCTGCGAGAGCGCGGCGCCACCAAGATCGTCGCTACCGCGGTAAGTGGAGCGATCGACCAAACGATGAGTGTTGGCGACTTTGTGGTCATCGATGACTTCATCGACTTCACGACGGGGCGAGCGCACACGTTCTTCGATACCCCAGGCGAGTTGCAGCACACGGAGATGGGCGACCCCTACGACGCAGACCTTCGGACCTCCATTCTTGAAGCTGCTCGGGGACTGTCGTTGCCGGTGCATGCTGGCGGCGTGTACTGCGCCACCAACGGCCCGCGGTTCGAGACCAAGGCCGAGATCGCGATGATGAAAGCCGTAGGAGGGTCGGTCGTTGGCATGACCGGTTGTCCAGAGGTGATCCTGGCCAACGAGGCCGGGATGGCCTACGCCGCGATCGGCGTGATCTCGAACGCGGCCGCTGGACTCGGAACCGACGAGTTCACGGTCGAACAAATTCTGGCCATGCTCGACGAAACACGCCCCGACCTTGAACGGTTGATCGGTGCGGTCATCGAAAGGATCGACACATGAGTGTGCAACGCCTCGTGGCGGACTATCTCATTCCCGGAGAAGGTGAGGGGTCGGTGATTGCTAACGGTGCCATCGACATCGATTCGGCCACCGGAAGGATCCTCGCTGTCGGCTCCATCAACGAGCTCGCTGATGCGCCCGATGAGGTGCTCAACGTGGGCGGCGCATTGATGCCGGGCCTCGTGAACGCTCACGCCCATGGCCCGATGACGCTCGTACGTTCGGCCGGAGACGGGATGCCGTTGATGCAATGGTTGACCGAAGGGGTCTGGCCTCGCGAGGCGAAGTTGACCCCCGATGACGTGGTGACCGGGATGGTGCTGGCGTCGTGTGAGATGTTGCTAGCGGGCGTCACGACGAGCGTCGAGATGTACATGTTCGAGGATCAGGTCGCGCACGCGGTCAAGGCGACCGGTGGTCGAGCCCAGGTGATGGCCGGCGTCCTTGGTGCCATCGCACCGACACCCGAAGCCTTCACCGCGCGCCTCGAAGCTGTGTCTACGTTTTGCACGAAGCACTCCGACCCCGAAGCTCGGGTGACCGGCGGGTTCGGTCCGCACTCGGTGTATGACTTGGGGCCGGAACGACTCACCGAACTCGCCGAAGCCGCAGCATCGGTCGATGCCATGATCCACGTGCACCTCGAGGAGACCCAAGGTGAACGCCAACAGGTCATCGATGCTCACGGCCGATCCGCAACACAGGTGTTGGCAGACGCGGGCGTGCTCTCCCAGCCGACGGTCGCCGCACACGGTGTATGGCTCGACGTGATCGACCTCGGCCTGCTGGCCCAAGCGAATTCTTCGGTGGTGCACTGTCCAATGTCGAACCTGAAGCTTGGTTCGGGCATTGCCGACATTGCGTCGTGGGCACAAGCTGGCGTTGGTCGGGCACTCGGCACCGACGGCGTCGCGTCCAACGACAACCTCAACATGTGGGAAGACCTACGCTTGGCCGCATTGCTGGCTCGAGGAACCGCACACGATCCCGGCGCCGTATCGGCTCCCGAGGCCTTCGCTTTGGCCACCAAAGGGGGCGCCGCGGCGATTGGGCTCCCCGACGTCGGCGAGCTGCGTCCTGGGGCGTGGGCGGATCTGATCCGCATCGACCTCGACCAGCCAGCATTCGCGCCCGGCGTTGACGAAGACCGATTCGCCAACCTCGTGTGGGCAGGTTCCCCGCAAGCCGTGACCGATGTGTGGGTCGCTGGCAAACAGGTCGTCACACAGGGAGCGATCACCACGGTCGACCTAGACGCAATCCTCGCGGGCGCCAGGGAAGCTGGCCAGCGAATAGCCCAGGGATAGGCACTGTGCGTACAAGTGTGGCAAAAGCGGTGCTCGCCCTGGTTGCTGGCATCGTGCTTCTCAGCTGCGGTAGCGACAGCGCGGAAAGGGCGACCGAGGCTCCCTTGCCTACCCCGGTTCTCCTCGACGGGTCACGTCTTCAAGGGGTCAGCCGACCAATGCCAGATGCCCCTCTGGCGGATTGGGAGGCGGTCGCCTTCTCTACCCGGGCGAACTCGCCTACCGCGCCGACGATCGGCATCACCCGGTCGGGTGGCCGGGAGACACAATGGTCGGTCAATGTTGAAAGCCAATCGGAACTAGACGCGCTGTGGAGTGGGGTAGTGCAGATCGATGGCGACTGGCAGGTAGCAGCCGATGGCCGTCTGATCGAAGTGTGGCGTTCAACCCCCGCAACGCTGACGCGTAGCTGGGTGTTCGATTTCGGTACTGGCTTGCTCACGGCCTCTCCGTCGCGTGACACGTTCTGGTCATTCATGGCCAATAACGTCCCAGCTAGTCTTCCGAGCTCGGCCCTGCGGGAGATCGAGGTCCTGGGCCAGCCAGGCTTTGCTGTCGAAGCGGGCCTGAGCCGAGGCGGCGACAACAGCTTTATCTGGTGGGCCAGCGACGAGTTCATCTACGAAATCGACACAACCGACATCGACGCCACATTGGCCAATCTCCAGGAAGTCGACCGTGACACATGGCTGTTGGCGGTTCAAGCGGCGGAGAGCGGCTAGCCAGCGACATTACGTACACCCCTCGCGGCGAGCCGCGTGGTTTAAGCTTCCGGAATGGAGCAGCCGTTCCCGAAGCCTCAAGACAAGTACCCCGTCGTCTACCTCAAGGACACGGACCTCGACTTGCCGAGCAACGCGGTCAACAACGGCATGCGTTACGGCTACTTCAAGACGATCGCAAAGGGCGGCAAGTGCATCATCCAGTCCTGTAAGGACTTTCACCTAAGCCGGGTCGTGGCGCACAAGAGTCTTCGACCTGAACTTGCAGACGACCCGCACGAGCAGCAGCGCTTCTTGCGCGAGGCCCGAGTGACGTCGATGATGCAGCACCCGAACACGATCCCGATCTATGAACTCGGCCGGGACAGCTCTAGCAACTACTACTTCACGATGAAGCTCGTCGAGGGCACAACGCTACGCGAGGTCCTGAACGGGGACGCCGAGGTCGACGACTGGTTCTCGGACAGCCTGGGACGCCAAATCGACGTGTTGATCCAGGTATGTCACGCACTCGACTACGCCCACAACCACGGTGTCGTGCATCGAGACGTCAAGCCCGCAAACATTCTGCTCGGTCCGTTTGGTGAGGTCCTGTTGCTCGATTGGGGCCTGGCCAAGGTCTGGGGCATGGCCGATGATGAGCCTCCGGCGGAGGGGGAAGCCTCTCTCACGGGCGACAGCAAGTTGCAGGGAACGGTGTTCTATATGTCGCCCGAGCAGATCAAAGAATCTGCTGACCTAGATCACCGTGCGGACATCTACAGCGTCGGTGCCGTGCTGTACGAAGTGCTAACCGGCGAGGAGATGATCCACCGAGCTCCGTTGCACGCGATGCTCACGTCGGTTCTAGAGGCCGAGATCGATCTGCCCAGAGAACGCGCGCCGGATCGAAATATCCCCGAAGCGCTCGAAGAGATCTGCCTGCGCTGCATCGAGCGCAACCCCGACGATCGATACCAGAGCGCTAACGACCTTCTAGAGGCACTTCAGAACTGGTGCGACGGGAGCCACCGTCGCCGCAGCGACGACAACACCTAACGTTCACCGGTTTAGGTGCGTCGACGAGAGCTGATTACTCCGGTGTTGAAACCGGCGAGGTGAAGGCCGCCAGCGAAACGGGCGTGCTCGATCTTGGTGCAGCGATCCATGACGGCGTTGAGGCCGCCCTCGGTCGCAATGAGTGCCGCGTCGGGGTTCCACAGGCCGAGCTGTGCCCAGAACGTTTTGGCACCCACAGCCACGGCCTCTTCGGCGATGCCAGGGAGGTCTTCGTTGCGGCGGAAGACGTCGACAATGTCGGGGACCTCGGGCAGGTCAGCGAGAGACGGGTATACGGGCTCACCGAGAATTTCGGTCTCGCGAGGGTTCACCATGTAGACGGTGAAGTTCGTCGAACTCGAGAGCAAATAGGTGGCCACGAAGTTCGACGCCCGAGCAGGGTTCTTGCTCGCTCCGACGATCGCGATCGAAGTGGTGTCGTCGAGAATGGCCTTGCGTTGGAATGCCGTCGGTGGCGTCCAACCTTCAACCGGATCGTGATCCCATTCAGCCATTTGCGGCCTCCAGTGCTTGGTCGAGGTCCCAGATGATGTCCTCGACGTCTTCGAGGCCAACGGAGATGCGCACCATGTCGTCGCCAACGCCAGCCGCCTTCAGCTGTTCGTCGCTTAGCTGTTGGTGGGTGGTGGTGGCCGGGTGCAGGATTAGCGTCTTGGCGTCACCAATGTTGGCGAGGTGGCTGATCATCTGCAGCGCTGCGATGAATCGGCCGCCAGCGGGACGACCACCGACGACGCCGAAAGTAAATACGGCCCCGGGGCCGATCGGTACGTACTTCTTTGCCATCGCGCGATGCGGTGAATCGGGGAGACCCGCGTACTTCACCCAACCGATGCGTGGATCGGCGTCGAGCCATTCGGCGACCTTCTGGGCGTTCGATACATGTTCGCTCATCCTCTGCGGCAACGTTTCGATGCCCTGGAGTATTTGGAAGGCGTTGAACGGCGACATCGACGCGCCGACGTCACGGAGCTGTTCACTGCGCACCCGTGTGGAGAAGGCGTACTCACCAAAGTTGTCCCACCACTTAATCCCGTTGTAGCTCGGGACCGGATTAGTCATCAGCGGGAAGCGTCCGTTGCCCCAGTCAAAGCGACCGGAGTCGACAATAACGCCACCGATCGAGGTGCCGTGACCGCCTAGGAACTTGGTTGCAGACTGCACGACGATGTCCGCGCCGTGTTCGAGCGGCCGACACAGGAACGGAGTGGCAAAGGTGTTGTCGATCACGAAGGGGATGCCGTGCCGGTTCGCTACCTCAGCGATCGCTTCGATGTCGGCGACCTCGCCCGATGGGTTCGCGATGATCTCCGTGAAGATCGCCTTGGTGTTGTCGTCGATCTTGGCTTCGATGGCGTCGGGGTTGTTGGCATTGACGAAGCGGGTGTCGATGCCCAAACGTCGCAGGGTCACGTCGAACTGAGTGACCGTTCCGCCATAGAGCGAAGCGTTAGCGACGATGTTGTCGCCCGACTGCGCGAGAGCCGCCATGGTTAGGAACTCTGCCGCCTGGCCGCTCGACGTCGCGACCGCACCGATGCCGCCCTCAAGGCTTGCCACCCGCTCTTCGAACGCCGACAGCGTCGGGTTGCCGATGCGGGTGTAGATCGACCCAAACTTCTGCAGGGCGAACAGGTCGGCGGCGTCTGCGGTATCTTCGAAGACGAAACTGGTGGTCTGATAGATGGGTACCGCCCGCGCCCCTGAGTAAGGGTCTGGTTGGGATCCCGCATGTAGGGCTCGAGTTCGGAAACCCCATTCGTGGTCGCTCATGAATTCGAAGATATCCCGGCTCGGCAAGCATTCCCATTGCTTGGGCTGGGACTTCCGCACAGATTCCGCGGAAATCGGCATAGCACTTGTGGACGGGACTAGGTTCGCCCGCTCCACTCGGTTTATCGTCATGGGGTGATTGGCATTGGTACAGATCTGGTCGAGATCGAACGGTTTCGCGGCGTGCTCGATCGGACGCCGGGCATCAAGGACCGCACGTTCACCGCTGAGGAGCGGGCATATGCGGACGCCAAGAACGACCCCGCCGAGCGATACGCCGTCCGCTGGGCAGCCAAGGAAGCGGTGATGAAGGCGATGGGCGTCGGGCTCGGGGAAGTGGCGATGGTCGATATCGAAGTCGTGCGCGCCGAAAATGGTGCCCCCTCGATCGTGCTCCACGAGACAGCTGCCGCGAAGGCCGCCGAACTCGGCGTCTCAGAGTTCAAGATCACACTCACCCACACCGAGTCGCTCGCTCAAGCGATCGCAGTGGCGCTGTAGGGCGATCCGGTGTCTTCACCAGTTCTCACGCCCGCACAGGTGAAGGCGGTCGATGAGCGGGCGCTTGCGCGTGAACCGCTCGACGTCATACTCGATCGGATCGGGAGGGCGCTGGCCCGCGAAGTAATCGCGATCCTCGGTGGAACATACGGCCGACGAGTCAACGTGCTCATCGGCCCAGGACTCAATGGGGCTGACGCGGAGGTAACGGCATCGGCCCTGGAACGCCAGGGAGTCCGGGTCCGGCGCTTCACCTTCGACCAGCTTCCGCAGGTGTTGCCTCCCGCTGACCTCACCCTCGATGGTCTGTTCGGGATCGGGCTGAGCCGCCCCTTCGATCGGCCCGACCCTGGCACGGCACCGGTGGTGTCGATCGATATCCCGTCAGGAATCGATGGCCTCACCGGCGAAGCGCTCGGGACTCCGTTTCACGCGGACATCACGTTGACTTTGATGTCGTTGAAGTCTGGCCTGCTGTTCGGCGCGGGAGCCGAACACAGCGGCGAGGTCCGCATCGTCGACATTGGACTCGACCCAGGCGAGACCTTGGTCGATGTGGTGACTGACGAGGATGCCGCGGATTGGTTGCCGCAGCGATCGCGCCACGCGCACAAGTGGAACGATGCGGTGCTCGTTGTTGCGGGCTCTCCGGGGATGACCGGCGCATCGCACCTCGTCTGTCGAGGTGCGCTTCGGACCGGCGCGGGATATGTGCACCTTGACTCAGCCGCCGCCGACGACCCGAACGTTCCTACCGAGGTGGTCGCTTCGCTCGCTGGCAAGGGGCCTCGTTTTGATATCGAACGGTTCAGCGCGGTGGTGGTCGGCTCGGGGCTTGGCACCGGAGGGGCGGCGACCGCGTTCGTTCGGACGGTCTTGGACTCGGTAGAAGCGCCAGCGGTGATCGACGGTGATGGGCTAACCGCGCTCGTCGGCCATTTCGACACGGTGGCTGGGAATGGGTTTCCAACCGTGCTCACACCCCACGATGGCGAGTACGAACGGTTGATGGGTCGACGGCCCGGACCGGACCGCATCGGGGCTGCGGCCGAGTTGGCCGATGCAACCGAGGCGGTTGTGGTGCTGAAGGGTCCGACCACCGTGGTCGCCGAGCCGGGCGGCCGAACGTTGCTCACCATCTCTGGTGATTCACGACTGGCGACAGCGGGCACTGGCGATGTTCTCGCCGGGATGATCGGCGCGCTCCTGGCGCAGGGCGTGCCTGTTATTCGTGCTGCGGCCGCTGCTGCGCACTTGCATGGGCGGGCTGGGGCTTTGGGTCCAGCCGTGGGATTGATTGCCGGGGATCTACCGGATTTGATTCCGGAGGCCATTCGACAGGTGACCGTTGATTAGCGGCCAAGTGCTACAAAAAGGCTACGACTACTAAATTTCGTAGCCACTTTGGCCGATGGCCCACCATGGAAGGTTTCGACCAACGACGCGAAGTGCTTACTCGTGTTGTTCGTGAACCCTGGTGGCAGCCCGAGGTGGCCAGCCCCGAGGGTCACACTCTCAAGGATCTTGAGGGTATGGGTTGGGTCGTTCTTGAGGTCGACGGTTTTAAGTACCGACATCATCTGACCGAGCGTGGGCTTGAGCGCCATCGGGATTGGGGCGACGACCGTCGACGGGCGCGACGCAAAGACGAGGCCGACGCCGCGTAGAGCTCGGGCAAGTCGTATTCAACCAGCCTCGTTAGGCTGCGTGGATGCACGCAAACGATGCACTTCACGAGACCAGCGCCGATGAAGATGAAGCGCCAGGTGGCGCCAACTCCTCCACTGGCCTGGACGAGGTGCCAGGCGCGGAGCAAAACCTGAACGCCAGTAACGCAGCCGAAAACCAAACAGCCGCAGCCACCACGCCCACCGGCCTGGACGAGGTGCCCGGCGCGGACAAAACAGTCGATGAGCTTGAAGGCCAACTGGCTGGTTTGCAGGGGGCCATGGATCAGGTGCAGAGCGGTGACCTCGATAGTGCTGAGGCATCGATCGACTCGTTGGAGAAGGGTGTTGCTTCGGGGAGCGAGGAAGAGTGAGCCGTTTTGAGACGAAGGTTCCACCGGTGATCTGGTGGGCCTGGGGTGCGATCGTCGTGTTGTTCATCGACGTTTCCTTTGGTGATTCGTTGGCGGCTAGTTGGGGCCGTGTGGCCGGCATCATTTTGTTGGGCGCGGGAGTGGTCGTGTCGTTGCAGGCCTTCTCGGCGTTTCGAGAGGCGGAGACAACCTTTGACCCGCACGCTGTTTCGGATGCCTCCACGCTGGTAACCGACGGCATTTATCGGTTCAGCCGCAACCCGATGTACCTCGGGTTGATGTTGTTGGTGATTGGTTGGGGTCTGTGGCGCGGCACGATTGCGGGCACCATTTTGGGAGCCCTTGTCTTTGGTGTCCTCGTGAGCCGGTTTCAGATCGTGCCCGAAGAGCGGGCGTTGGCCGAGAAGTTCGGCGACGAGTTCGAGGCGTTCACCGCGCAAACGCGCCGCTGGATCTAAGTTCCCGCATTCTCGATGGCTACGAACGGCGCTGGACCATCGTCGATAGTGGTGAAGTATCCGGCGGACTTGCCGATCAGCGATCGCCGAGACGAGATTCTCCAGGCGATCCGTGACAACCAGGTTGTGGTGATTGCGGGCGAGACGGGCTCGGGCAAGAGCACCCAGTTGCCCAAGATGTGCCTTGAGCTGGGCTTGCACGAGAACGGGTGGATTGGCCATACCCAGCCTCGCCGGATCGCGGCGCGAAGTATTGCCGAACGGGTGTCGTCAGAGCTCGGTGATGAGCTGGGCGGGTTGGTTGGCTACAAGGTTCGTTTCACCGACAAGGTCTCGAAGCGGACGGCCATCAAGACGATGACCGATGGCATCTTGCTCGCGGAGATGCAGCACGACCGCAGACTGTCGAAGTACTCCGTCATCATCATCGACGAAGCTCACGAGCGAAGCCTGAACATCGACTTCCTCCTCGGCTATCTCAAGCAGCTTCTGCGACGTCGCCCCGATCTGAAGATCATCGTCACGTCGGCGACGATCGATACGGAACGTTTCGCTGCCCACTTCGCGGATGCTCAGGGCGATCCTGCGCCGGTGATCGAGGTTTCCGGCCGCACCTATCCTGTCGAGGTCCGATATCGAGCACCTGAGGATGAGGCGACGGGTGAACCGCTCAGCACGCCGGAGGCGATCGTCGAGGCCGTCTTCGAACTCGAAGATGAGTCTGCGGGCGACATCTTGGTGTTCTCTGCGGGTGAACGCGACATTCGAGAAGCCGCCGACGCCCTGAGCGACGCAAAGTTGCGTGACATCGAGATATTGCCGCTCTTCGGACGGTTGAGTGCAGCGGAGCAACATCGGGTGTTCGAGCACAAGCGAAAGGGCGTCCGCCGCCGCATCGTGATCGCCACGAACGTTGCCGAGACGTCGCTCACTGTTCCAGGCATTCGGTACGTGGTCGACCCCGGTTTCGCTCGGGTCAGTCGCTATAGCCACCGCACCAAGGTGCAGCGCCTGCCTATCGAAGAGATATCTCAGGCATCAGCGAATCAGCGCAGCGGCCGTTGCGGACGTGTGGCCGATGGCATCGCCATCCGGCTCTACTCGGAGGAGAACTTCGACGCCCGTCCGGAGTTCACCGAACCGGAGATAACGCGCACGAACCTCGCGTCGGTGATTCTGCAGATGGCGTCGCTCGGGCTGGGCGACATGGAACGGTTTCCGTTCGTCGAGGCGCCCGAGCTGCGCAACATTCGAGATGGTGTTGCATTGCTCGAGGAGCTCGACGCCGTCGACCCAGACCATGCCGAGACCAAACGCTGGCTCACCGACATTGGTCGTGACCTCGCCCGGCTTCCGATCGACCCGCGGTTTGGGCGGATGGTCATCGAAGGGGCGGAGTCGGGCTGTTTGCGCGAGGTCATCATCATCACGGCGGCCATGTCGGTGCAGGACCCGCGAGAGCGCCCTCAGGACAAGCGCGAGGAAGCCGGTCAGCTACATGGCCGCTTTACCGAACCCGGTTCGGACTTCTTGAGTTGGCTGCGTCTGTGGGAATTCCTAGAGACCGAGCGCAAAGCCCGCTCGGGCAACCAATTCCGCAAGATGTGTCGGCGAGAGTTTCTCAACTTCAACCGGATCCGCGA
This sequence comes from uncultured Acidimicrobiales bacterium, assembly GCA_964612655.1. GTDB lineage: Bacteria > Actinomycetota > Acidimicrobiia > Acidimicrobiales > SHLQ01 > SHLQ01. Next base: position 33,344 of record CAZTDG010000006.1, read on the forward strand.
GTGGCAAGACATCGTGCGTCAGGTGGAGCGGACCGTCGATTCGCTCCGCTGGACTATCAACACCGAACCGGCCCAAGGCGACGTCATCCATCAAGCCATCCTCACCGGGCTGCTCTCCCAGATCGGCTTGAAGGACCAGTCGTCTAATGAGTTCGTGGGCGGACGCAACGCCCGGTTCATGATCGGTAGAGGGTCGGCGCTGGGCAAGAAGCCACCCAACTGGGTCATGGCCGGCGAACTGATCGAAACCAATCGCTTGTGGGCGCACAGTGCGGCCCGTATCCAACCCGAGTGGGCGGAGCGGGCGGGCGACCACCTGGTAAAGCGCAGCTACGACGAGCCGGTGTGGAACCGGGAAAAGGGTTCGGCTACGACCATCGAACGGGTTTCGCTGTACGGGGTTCCCCTCGTCGGCGGCCGAACCGTCAACTACCGCAGGGTCGATCGCGATGAAGCTCGCCAGCTCTTCATTCACCATGCCCTGATCGAAGGGGAGTGGGACACCCACCACGCGTTCTTCTCCCAGAACGAAGGCGTTCTTGACGAGGTGCGTCGACTCGGGGCCCGCCAACGCCGAGACCTGTTCGTCGAATACGACGTGCTGTACGACTTCTACGACCAGCGCGTCGGATCCAAGGTCACCTCGGGCGCGGACTTTGACCGTTGGTGGAACCGTGAGCGAAAGAACAATCCGCGGTTGCTCGATCTCAAGCTCGACGAGATCTTCCACGCCGAAGCCGACGAGACGGTAGACGAGGCGTTTCCGGAACGGTGGGCGGCGGGCGACGTCGAGTTCGCCATGGATTATGAGTTCGACGCGTCATCGGCCAACGATGGAGTCACGGTCAACGTGCCGGTAGCGCTGATCGACCACGTCGACGCCAGCGCGTTCGAGTGGAACGTCCCTGGTTTGCGCGAGGAGCTTGTCACGGCCCTCATCCGGTCGATGCCAAAAGCGGTTCGTAAACCGTTCGTCCCTATCCCCGACACCGTCACCGCAATCTTGGACGACCTCGAGACGGCAAATGGTGCTGTCACCGACGCGGTTCGAGCAGCGCTGCGCGCCTACAAAGACGTACCGGTTCCGCCCGACGCACTCGACACCACAAAGCTCCCAAATCACCTCCGCCCGGTGTACCGAGTCGTCGGCGAAGACGGCAATCTGATCGCCCAGGGCCGGGACCTCGCCGTGCTCCGGGCCCAACTCGCCGAAGAAGTGCGAGAGGTGGTCGCAGGCGCCGAACACCAACTGGTCAAGGTCGGAGTGAAGTCGTGGGTATTTGGCACGATTCCGAAGTCGACGACGGTCACCGCAGCTGGCCAGGATGTAGCGGCGTTCCCAGCCATTGTGGATGAGGGAGATTCGGTCGCACTTCGACTGTTGGCCGATACCGATACCCAGTACGAGGCGATGTGGTTAGGCACCCGCAGACTGATGCGCCTCACTATTGGCGGGGTCGCACGAAAGATCGACGGTCACCTCGATCAGGAAGCAAACCTCGCGCTCGCGGTGGCGCCGCACGGGTCCAAGGTCACATGGGTGCTCGACGCTGCGGATTCGATCTTCAATCTTCTTCTGGACCGGTCGGGCGGACCAGCGTGGAATGAGGCTGACTGGGAATCGCTCCAAGCCAAGGTCCGAGATGAACTCCCTCGAACCGTCGATGAGCTCGGTCCGGTGGCAGCGGAGATTCTCGTTCGCTCCGCCCGGCTACGAAATGCACTTGAAGGGCAGGCTCCGGCGGCGGTGGCTCCAGCACGCCAGGACATGTTCGATCAGATGCAACGCCTCGTCTACGACGGCCACCTCACCGGTGTCGGTGCGCAACGGTGGAACGACGTCGCTCGTTACCTAGAGGGCATCGAGGCTCGGCTAGAAAAGCTCCCGGATCGCATCGTGCAAGACCGTCAGCTGATGGAACGTGTGCGAGCCCTAGAAGTCGACTTTGATGCCATCGCCGGTGATCGAATGTCACCCGCGATCGAAGACCTCAACTGGCAGCTCGAAGACTTCCGACTCGTGACCTTCGCTCAACAGGTAGCGGCGAAGCGTCCGGCTGGCGCTGGCAAGGTGAGCGAGAAGAAGATCCGGGCCGCGCTACGACAGCTCTAGCTAGTAGCCGATCGCAGCCGACGCTTCGGCTCGCGGGTCGGCCTGACCCAAGAGAAGGCCGTCGTCGCGAACTTCGATGCAGTGTGCATGGCCGAAGCTCTCAGAATTGGTGCTGACTTCAACGCGATGACCTCGAGTCTCAAGCCCGGCTCGCCAGGCCGATTCCATCCACGGCTCGACTTTGACGACGACGTCACCTCGACCGCGCCACACCTCGAACATCGATGCCGGATCTACCGAACCCAAAACGAACCGACCGGATTCGATGACATCACCCGGCGACTGGTTATGGCGCAGCAAACGGGTCGCCATCTGTTGGATGACGTGAGGCTGGGCATCGCCGCCCATCGTTCCGAGCACCGATCGAAGCGAACCATCAGCTCGCGTGATGAGCGCTGGCGACAACGTGTGGGGAGGTCGCCTGCCGGGGCCGTACTCGGCCGGGTGTCCCGGATCGAGCGAGAACCCGATCCCGCGGTTGTGCAAGAAGATGCCCGTCGACCCTGCGATCAGGTAGCTGCCGAAACCCCGCGCATTGGATTGAATGAGCGAGACCGCCATCCCGGTTGCATCGGCCACGGTGAGGTGGATCGTGCCTCCGTCGCCGAAGGACCCTGACCAATCCGCCACCGCATCCGGCGAGATCGCCGCACGTCGTTCATCGAGGCGAGCTCCATCGATGAGGCCAGCGCCGCTGGCGTGTTCGTGCAGTTCGGCGACTCGGTCATGAGCTGCGGCTCGGGCGGCCTCGATCATCAGGTGTGCCCACAATGGGTCTCGCGTGTCGTCTGGGAGCTCGAGTCCCGCAACGATGCCCGTGCCAGCCAAAGCCAAGTACCCCTGGGAATTCGGGGGCATCGTCCAAAGCTCGTGATCCCACACCTCGATGCCAAGGGGTGCCACCCATTCGGCCTGGTCATGGGCGAGATCGTCCCTGGTGAATTCACCTTGACCGAGATCCACTAGCGCGTCGCCGAACTCACCTTGGTAGAACGCCTCCCGGCCACCGTCGGCCAGGGCCCGCAAAGTGCGTGCGATGCCAGGGCGGCGAACGATGTCGCCCGGACGTACACCGTCGAAATCGTTATGGGCGTGGGGATGGGTGATGGCGGCGGCCTCATCGGCGAGGCCGGCCATTGCGGGGAACCCTCGCTCGGCATAGAGGATCGCTGGACCCAGAACATCGCGTAGCTCGAGATGACCGAAGCGTTCGTGAAGGCCGAGCCATCCGTCAACGCATCCCGGAACAGGCACGGCACTGATGTGGCCCCGATGAGGGATCGACGTATGGCCCGCGGCTCGAAGGGCGTCAGCGTCGGCGCCCGAGCCCGCCCGACCACTGGCGTTCAACGCTGCTGGTGGGCCTCCTGTCGTGTGCACGAGCGCAAAGAGGTCACCGCCCATACCGCAGGCGTGTTGGGCCGTGACGGCGAGGACCGCGCTGGTAGCGATGGCCGCATCGACGGCGGTTCCGCCGAGCTGGAGTACGGACACTCCGGCATTCGACGCCAGGACATCGATCGAGCAAACCATGCCGTTGGGCGCAGCAACCGTTCGGCTCATGATCTAGATCCTTCATTCTGCGTATGGTCGTTATCGAGAGATCGCGGGACGCCATCGGTAAAGCCGAGCGAGACGGCTTCGAGGAACCCCTCGGCACGTTCGGCCCGGGGGTAGCGAGCCACCAGCGCGTGAAAGTCGGCGTCGTGATGGAGATGGACCAGGTGGGCGAGTTCGTGGATGATCACGTAGTCGACTACCCACTTGGGCATGCCGCTCATGCGATCGGAGATTCGCACCGAGCCCTGCGACGGCGTGCACGACCCCCAACGGGAGTTCTGACGCGACGACCACTCGATCGAGTTTGGCCTTGGCAGCCCGTACTTCTTGGCGAGCATCGCAGCTCGCGCTGGGAGGTCGAGTTCGGTGGAGGCTCGTTTGCGGGCTAGGCGTGTGGCCAATTGGCGAATATGTGCATCGCGTTCTGCCCGATGCAGGCCCATTGGCGTTCGGACTTCCAATACCCCGCCGACGACCTTGGCCGACACGGTCTTCTTGCGTCGAGTGGACTCGATGATCTGCACGGGAAGATCAACGCCGGGGATTCGCTCACTGGGTTGGGTATAGCCCATTCGAGGACGACCAGCCTTTCGCTACAAGATGTCGGAGGCCTGAGCGGACGTGAGTGATTCCTCGTTGATGAGCTCGACTCGTTCGCCGAGGGTGAGTGACCCCGACTCGTCGAAGTTCAGCCAGAGGGCGCCGAGGTTCGAGATCCTGCCGCGACTGCCGCCGGCACGTTCTTCTAACATGTAGATGATCCCACCGTGGGCGACGACGAGTGCCTCGTCATCGGGACCGAGCATGTCGACGACCTCGGCAAGGCCACCCTCGACGCGCTTCCAAAGAGCGTCGTCGTCTTCGTAGCCGGGGGGACGTTCTTCGGCTGCCAGATACCCCGGGTACTGCTCTTCGATCTCTTCGCGGTTGAGCCCGCTCCACTCGCCTGCGCTTCGCTCGATGAGCGCAGGCACGGGAATGACCGGACCGATACCTAGAGCGGTGGAGATGATGAAGGCCGTCTCGGCGGCACGCGACAGCGTCGAAGCGGCGATCACATCGAACGAACCGAGTGATTTGGCGGCTGCTTGCGCCTGCGATCGGCCGAGCTCGGAAAGTTCGATATCGGCCTGGCCTTGCCAGCGACCCTCCGCATTCCAAACCGATTGGCCGTGACGAACGAGCAAGATGCGTGTCATGAAACTCAAACTACACTCCGGTCATGGCAACACTTCGACTATTCGCCACGGTTCGGGTGGCTGCTGGCACCGGGAAGGCGACCTTCGAGGGATCGACCGTCGGTGAAGTCCTCGATAGTGCCGTTGTCGAGTACGGGCCGGAGTTCGAAACGCTCGTTCCGCTGTGTCGGATTTGGGTTAATGGCAAGAGCGCCGATCGTGATGTCGCGGTAGGCCCGACCGACGAAGTTGCTCTGCTCCCTCCCGTATCTGGCGGGTAGCGCCCACTCGCCGGTTGTGACTCCACACGTAAGGCTCACAAAGCCGGTACCAGCCGCCGACTAGGTTTTCTGAAGGCAAACGCAAACGAGGTTCTTCATGACGCCCGAAATCAGTGTGGTTACCGATCCGTCTTTCGCATCGGAGTTGGATGCCCGCCCGCTGGATGAGCTTCGCGCTATGCGATCTCGCTGTCAGGAACTCGAAAACAGCCTGTCGTATGTGCGACGAATGATTCAGGGACGTTTCGATATCGTCGGCGGTGAACTGCAACGTCGACGCGACGGTGGCGGCTCCGGCGACACGAGCGAGCTGATTGGACGCCTTCCCGACATCTTGGCCGAAGGTTCGCGAACCGCTGGTGGTCCAGGATCGGTTCGCCCGCCGAGTTCACTCGAGCCAGATGCTGCGGTGATCACCCAACTCGAAGAGCGCCTCGATGGCGTCATCAACGCCGAACAATTGGGCAATGTCACCGCCGTTGGTGACGAAGCGCTCGTCGACGCAATGGCCGGTATGAAAAACCTCGAGGACGAAGTTTCGGGCGATCGTCGGACCTTGCATGGTGTGATCGACGCTGTACAGGCCGAGGTCGTTCGGCGGTATTCCTCGGGTGAAGCCACCGTGGATGGCTTGCTGTCTTCCTGATCAAAACAGCGGACTCGCCCGAACATGTCGGGTTCGCAGCGACCATGTCGATTCCCGCGGATCTCGAACCGGAAAGCGTCGAGCCAAAGACTTTGAGCCGCCTATCGGAGTCGAACCGATGACCTACGCTTTACAAGAGCGTTGCTCTACCAGCTGAGCTAAGGCGGCGCAGCGGCCATTGTAGGGAACTTCGCGCGCGCTTCCGGGCTTTTCATTTGGGGTGCTTGTAATGGCGTTCGAGACCGGTAACACTTGGCACCGATGGCACTGACTGAGCGAGACCGCGCAATCATTGAGTTCGAACGTTCCTGGTGGTCCGAGGAAGGTTCGAAAGAATCAATCATTCGCGAACGATTCGAATTATCGACTACCCGGTACTACGAGCTTCTCGGAGATCTAATCGACTCCGACGAGGCCTACGAGTTCGACCCTCTTGTGATCCGGCGCTTGCGTCGCATGCGTGATCGTCGCCGTCGAGCCCGTTTCGAACGACAGATAGAACAGCCACCAGCACGATGACCTCCTCTGGACACCACGCCGCCGAAGACGGTTCGCTCGCCCGCTCCACCGGTGGCGCGGCCGCGCGCGGAGCGTTGTTAATCGCTCTCGCCTTGGTGATCGGACTTCTATTGGTCATGTTCGCCCTTAACGATCCTCAGACCGAGATCGTTGCAAGCGACACCGATGCAGCCGCGGACACCGCCGATGGTGACGACGCTGCGGCTGGTGTCGAGGGTGACGCAGGCGGTGCCGTCGGTGCCGCCGGTGCCGAAGACGGAGCCGACGCTCCGGTGGTTGGCACACCAGAAGAGGAAGCCGCGACCACCGAGACCATCCCCCAAATTACTACCGATCCTGAACCGGGAGCTGACGATCAGCCGCCCGAACCGACGGGACAAATTCTGCCCCCCAACGAGGTAACCGTGCTCGTTGCGAACGGTCGCGGCACCGCTGGCGTCGCAGGTGGCGTTCGCGACGTCTTGGTCGCCGATGGCTACACCACCGAGGTATCGAACGCCCCCGCCACAGCGTCGGGTGTGATCTTCTACCGTCCTGGCTTCGACGCCAACGCGATTGCGATCGGCCAAGCTTTGGGTGCTGCACCCGATGCGGTCCTGCCTGCGCCCGACAACATCGGTGTATCGAGTGATGCCGTCAGCGACGGCCGTCTTGGCAACGCGAACGTCATCGTCATTATCGGCGCCGACGAATCCGTCCCACCCGCCTGATCCTGATCTAGGCCAAGTTTCGTGGCGCTCGACTCAGTTCGCTCTGCGATACTCCACAACCCTGCTGAGGTCGGACTCTTCTTTGATTTCGACGGCACCCTCTCGCCGATCCAAGATGATCCAGATTCGGTAGTTCCCTTGCCAGGTGTTGTGGCGAGCGTCGTAACGATTGCCGCACACGTTGGGGTGCTCGCGATCGTGTCCGGCCGTCCGGTCTCGTTTCTCGAACCCTTCTTCACCGATGATCGAGTGCAGTTGTCCGGTCTGTACGGGATCGAAGGCCGAGTCGATGGGAACGCCCACGTCGACCCGGCAGCCAAGGAATGGTTGCCCACAATCGCCGATGCCGCGGCCAGGGCTAGCGCGGCGTTCGGCGGCGAAGTTGTCGAAGATAAGACCTATTCGCTCACCGTGCACTACCGCGGCCAGCCCGCAGAGGTCGCAGACCGAGTCCGGCAGTGGGCCACAGATATCTCGACAAACACGGGCTTGGAGGCACGAGATGCCAAGCAGTCCGTCGAAGTTCACCCACCGAGCCTCGGCACGAAAGGCGACGCCGTCGAGCGGATACTCGGCGCATTACCCATAGCTGCGTACTTCGGTGACGACATTGGTGATCTGCCAGCCTTCGAACGCTTGGCGGAGCGAGCCGCAGACGGGGCGCTCACCGAAATGGCCAACGTGTTAGTCGCTGGTCCCGAAACCCCAGATGCACTGCGGACGATCGCGACCGACGTGGTCGATGGCCCGAGCTACGTACGAGATCAACTCGTCGATCTCGCCGCCGCCTTGACAGCCAGCTAGGTCTCTTCGGTGTGGGTGTCTAACTCTTCGGGGACAGCCGCGAGTTGTTCGTCGAGCCAAAGCTTCGGGCTTCGACTCCCGGCGACCTCTCGAAGGTCTTGACTGATCTCAGCTCGCACGTCGTCGTCCATATCGAGGGCATCCGACATTGCTTGGGCGGTCTGGGTGATGTCGTAGGGGTGCACTTCGGTTGCGATCCCCGATAGTTCGTCGAACGCTCCCGCCTCTCGACTGAGTAGCAAGACACCGTTGCGCTCGTTCACTAGAGGGCCCTCTTTGGCAACCAGGTTCAGGCCGTCTCGGATCGGGTTGATCAACAGCACGTCGTAGCGGCGTAGCAGGGCGACCGCTCGCGGGTAGTTGCTCTCGGCCCGATAGAGAATCGGTGTCCACCCGTCGGTGCCCCAGCGGGCGTTGATCTCTTCGACGCTGGCCTCGATCTCGGCGCGGTAGTTGATGTAGTCGCGTACTGCGGTTCGGCTAGGCGACAGGTTGGCGACGAAGACGACCTTTTCGTGAAGGTCGGGTCGTGCGGCGAGTAGCTCGTCATAGGCCCAGAAGCCACGAAGGAGATTCTTGGACAGTTCCAAACGCTCGGGTCGACCGATGACCCGCATGTCACCTACCTCTTCGACAACCGACGCGTATTCGGCCTCGCAGGCCGGTGAGGTAGCAAAGCCGGTGATCTCCTCTGCGTCCGGTCCGAGTGGTGAAATGAACGTCTTGGTGGGTCGCACCCCCAAGGTCTCTCGAGAGCACGCAATGAAGTTGTCGCTCCAACGCGATGAATGGAAGCCGAGCGCGTCGTGGCCCATGTAGCCGAGCAAAAGTTCGGTTCTGGCGAGCTCGGGCAGAACCCGTAGCTGGTCGGGATTCGCGAATGGGGTGTGGGTGAAGTGAACGGTCGAAACATCAGGCCGCCCGTCCCGTATTTTCGGACCGACCAGAGCGAGATGGTGATCTTGTACGAGGACGATCGCGTCTTGGGGTGCATCCTCGATGATGGCTTCGGCGAAGATCTCGTTGTAACGGCGGTACGCGGCCCATGCCTCGTACCACTCGGTGTCGATCACCGGTGTTCGGGCCAGATCGTAAAGGCCGTGATTGGCATACCAAAGCGTCTCGTTGGCGATGACGTTGTATGCCTGATCGAGGATCTCCTTGTCGATCGCAAGCGTGCGGACTCGGAATCCGGCGGCGGTGATCGTGCCCGACTCACCCGCCTTGCGGTCCCCGTCAGACAACGCGGCTGCGATCCAGGTGGTGTCGGTATCTTTCACGAGGGGGCCGAGCCCGCTCACAAGCCCTCCTGAGCCTCGGGATGCTACGAGTTCGTCGTCGCGTAACTCGAAAGAGATTGGACCGCGATTCGAGACGATCACTACAGGCCGCTTCACGTACGCACCTTAGCCTCGCTGGGCCTTATCGTTGGCCCATGCATATCGTCGCTGCGCCGGACAAGTTCAAAGGGACCGCGACGGCGGCAGAAATCAGCGCTGCGATCGCGGCGGCGGCGAGCGAACGGGGCCACAGCTGCGCGCAAGTTCCGCTCGCTGATGGAGGTGACGGCACCCTCGAAGCGCTCGGCGGAGCAAACCGATCCTCAACGGTCACCGGCCCATTGGGTGAATTGGTCGAGGCGCAGTGGCGTCTGGATGCTGGGGTTGCGGTCATCGAAATGGCGCGGACCTCTGGCTTGGTTCTTGCCGGTGGGCGCGAGGGCAATGACCCGCTCGCCGCCAGCACCGCTGGCGTGGGGGAGCTCATGAACGAAGCGATCGAGCACGGCGCACGAAAGATCATTGTTGGAGTCGGGGGGTCGGCGACGACCGACGGGGGATTGGGCGCGATCGATGCGCTCGGGTCCGCCCAACGACTGGCAGAGGTTGAGGTTGTGGTGGCGTGCGATGTTCGCACCTCCTTCGTCGACGCCGCAGCGGTGTTCGGTCCACAGAAGGGAGCGTCGCCAGCACAGGTAACGATGCTGACCAATCGCTTGACCGCGCTCATCGACACCTACCGGGACCGCTTTGGTGTCGATGTAGGGGCGCTCGAACGAGCAGGTGCCGCAGGTGGCTTGGCCGGCGGACTCGCTGCACTCGGAGCCCGTTTGGAAGATGGGTTTGGCATCGTGGCAGAACAGGTAGAGCTACGTTCTGCACTAGAGGGGGCGGACCTGGTCGTGACCGGCGAAGGCTCGATCGACAACGAATCCTTCGAGGGCAAGGTGGTCGGCGGAGTGGTGTCACTCGCACGCTCCTACGAGGTTCCGGTCCTGGCTGTTGCGGGCCAGGTCACCGGTGATGCCGACGGCCGGATCGACGCAATCTCGCTCACCGCAGAATTCGGTTTGGAGCGAGCGCAAGCGACTCCTGGTCAGTGTGTGTATGAGGCTTTGCTCGATCGGTTGTAGGCCAACTACGCAGAATGTCGAAATTTCGTTTTGACAAACGTGCGCTTCATCTGAAAACGTACTACGTGTCTGGTGTCACACCTTGTGAACCCTGACGGTTGACAACATGAGATTTCGAACAAGGTGGTGGGCAGATCCCCTCACGTTCTCTCGCATCCAGGCAGACAGTGGCTCCATTGAGAGCCGGTTGAGCACTCGGGAACGCAGCGAGGTAGCGCAGCACCGTTCGAAGGCAAATGCCACCGCATTTCTGCGGTGGCATTTGTTTGTGTGTCTGGTGTCGTTGTCAGGTGAGATTTAGCGCCCTCACCGGTTCGGCCGCGGGCTGGACACTGCCGAACCGGTAAGGGGAACCCGAATCCTTGTTGTTCCTCCCGCCCGCAACGACGTTCGGTACCAAAGACTCAGGAGGGCGTGACTTGTTGCCCTGCTTTCATAGTGCGGATGGCCCCTTTGAATGCACAGGTCAAGAACGGACTACCTGTAGTCAAACTCGGCCAACATCGTTGATTTTGCACTTTGGACACGAGGTTTAGATCACAATATGAATGTGGTCCCGCGATTAAGCATTAAGACCGGCCCTGCGCTGGCGTCCGTGCTGTATCGCAGTCGCGCGCGCCGACCCTTCGGAGCCGATGACCTTCAAGACCTGTCGAACCAAGTGGCGCCAGCGAACACTGAAAATGGAATCACCGGATACCTCACCTATAGAAACGTGTTCTTCACGCAGTATTTCGAGGGTTCGGGTGACGCCGTGTCAGAGCTGTACGAACGCATTTCATCTGACTCACGCCACGAGATCGAAGTAGCGGTCGTTCTCGACGTCGAACAACGCCGCTTCCCCAACTGGTCGATGCGTCTCATCGATCCGTTATGGCACCCCACAGCGAACGCAATCGATGCCATTGAGGACCTCCTGCATACATCACAAGACTCCGAGGGAGCTACCCAAATTGCGGGGGTACTCGTAGGCCTAGTAGACCAAGTGCGACAAAATCGGTAATACTTATATTCGTGGGAAAACTTGAAACTCCCGATGTAGATGATCTACGCGAAATCTTCACGAGCGCTGGCCAACGCGTCGGTGCCATTGCGTGCATGCCTCTCGATGAGGTACGCAAATCTCGATCGGTGATCGCAGGACGCCCGATCCGGTCCACACGCCACGCGGTGATCATTCCAACAAGCGGTTCGGGAAGCCACATCGTTGACAGCTCGAACTACGAGCTCGAGCCAGGACACGTAGCTCATGTTCTTCCCGGCCAGATGCAGCGATTCGTGCCGAACCAGAACTTGAACGGCTGGCTCCTATCGATCGAACCTCTGGTGTGCCCGCCAGGCCTCTTCGACATTGCACGTCCGTCGCCGGTCGTCCGCTTGGGTCCATCGGTAGATGTGGCGCAGGCGTTGGTTTCCTCGTTGACCTCGCCCGATATCTTGCCCGCGACCGCCCAAGAGCGTCTACGAATCAGCATTGCGTCCGTACTGCTCGAGCTCATCGCCGGTGCCCACGAGGGTCCCGAGGTTCCCGGGGATCTCACACGCGAGTATGAGCTGGTCGCCGACTTCCGCCGTGAGCTGGAGTTCCACTACCTCGACACCCGCTCGGTATCTGACTATGCGTCGATGATCGGATGTTCAGCCAAGACACTGACTCGTGCGACCAAGCGACTTCTCGGCCAGACTCCAAAGCAAATCATCGACGCTCGTGTGACCTACGGTGCGATCCGGCTCCTGGCCAATACTGATATCTCGATCAACTGGATATCGACCAAGCTCGGGTTCACTCAGCAGAGCAACTTCGCAAAGTTCTTCTGTCGCCAGGTCGACATGACCCCAGCCGCCTATCGCGAGGCGTGTCTGTCCGACGGAACCATGTTCCCCGTTGGCGACTCACGCTCGAGCTAACGAGCAGGTTCAGGAAAGTCGACTGGCTAGCTCACTGGTCTCGACAACACCTAACTGATGCATGGTGTTCGTTAGGCCGTCTTTGAGGATGGCCAGGGTGTGGTGAGGGCCCGTCGTTCCTAGCGCGCCAAGCCCGAAGAGGAATGGGCGACCAGCGAAACAGAAGTCTGCGCCGAGCGCTAGCGCTCGCGCAATGTCAAGACCGTCACGGATCCCCGAATCGAAGAGAATGGGAACCGCGCCATTCACCCTCTCGGCGATGCCGGGCAGTGCAGATATCGACGCAAGAGCCCCGTCGAGTTGGCGTCCCCCGTGGTTTGAAACCCACACCGCGTCGGCGCCCGACTCCACACAATTGACAGCGTCGTCGGGGTCGAGAATCCCTTTCACCACGAGCGGGCCATCCCAGAGGCTTCGAAGCTCTTCGAGGTATCGCCACGAGAGGGTCCCACCGAGCGAGGCCCCGACGAACCCAGCGGTCCGCTTCATGCTCGCGGCATCGATATAGGGCTCCAGCCCGAGGAAACGAGGCATCCCGTGCCGGACGAGTTCGCGTGTCCACACGGGATGAAGCGCCGCTTGGGCGACGAGCTTCGGCCCGACCTTCGGAGGGACGGTGATCCCCGCTTTGCGCTGGCGTTCGCGCCGACTTGGGCTTGGTACGTCCGCGGTGACCACGAGGGTCGTGAACCCGCTGGCGGCAGCACGCTCAAGGAGATCTTGGCGAAGATCATCATCGCGGGGCGGGTATAGCTGAAACCACCCCATTCCGTCGGCGAGCGGTCCTGCACGTTCGGGTGATGTGGTGGCCACCGTACTGAGCACGTACGGGATGCGAGCTCGTGCAGCCGTGGTGGCGAGCGCGCTGTCGGCGCCCGGCCAGATCAGACCGGTGAGCCCCACCGGGGCGATTCCGATCGGCGCGTTGTAGGTGACGCCGAAGAGCGTGGTGGAGATTTGAGGCTCCAACGGACCCTTAAGAAATTGCGGTCGGAACTGCACCGTTTGCATCGCGGTGATGTTGTTGTCTCGGGCTACGTCATCGCCGGTCCCGGACTCGAGGTAGGTCCACGCGAAGCTCGGGATGCGGCGTCGAGCGCGACGTTCCAGATCGCGAATGGCGGGGAAGCGGTCCATCGTCGTTGCCACGTTGTTAGTGTCTCACGGCTGGTGATGCGTGGCACCTTCGATGGGCGGCCCGATACGGTGGCGTTGTGGGTGAACCTTTCGATATCGAGAGCAAGCCGGACGGAGTATTTCGCATTGTCGTGTGGAGTATCGGCTCGGTCATCGAGCGGAGATATGGATCACTACGCCAGCTCGATGCCGACGTGGCGGTTC
>CAZTDG010000007.1:0-11451 GCA_964612655.1 uncultured Acidimicrobiales bacterium
ACGCACATGAGCTCGGGTTCGTTGCACGCAGCTCGCCTTGCCGCCGGGGCCGGAATCGATGCCATCGAAGCGTTGCGAGCCGGCGAAGCAGACAACGCGTTCTGCATCGTTCGCCCTCCGGGGCACCACGCCACCCCGAAACGTGCCATGGGCTTTTGCTTGTTCAACAACATCGGCGTGGCAGCCCAGACAATCACCGAGGCTGGCGAACGAGTAGCGATCGTGGACTTCGATGCTCACCACGGAAACGGCACCCAGGACGCGTTCTTCGAACGTGACGATGTGCTCTTCATCTCCACACATGAGTATCCGCAGTACCCGGGAACCGGAGCCCTTAGCGAGACCGGCATCGGCGCCGGGGCTGGCTACACGATCAACTTCCCGATGCCGTCGGGCGCAACCGGCGACGTATACCTTCGCGCCTTCGACGAGGTCATCGACCCCACCCTCGAGAACTTCGCACCGGACTGGATCCTGCTCTCCGCAGGCTTCGACGCCCATCACGCCGACCCGCTGACCAACCTGGGTCTCACGTCTGGCGACTATGGCGCGTTGACGAGCCGAATTGCCCGACACGCTCCCGCCGGTCGCCGCATCGCGTTTCTCGAAGGTGGCTACGACCTGGGTGCACTCGCCATTTCATCGGCCGCCTGCGTCGGGGCCCTGCTCGACGAGCCCTACGAGGCCGAGGCGCAGAGCAACGGTGGGCCGGGCGCCGCGGTTGTTGACGCCGCTATCGAGCAGCATCGATCGACCGATTAGCCGAGGGTCTCCAACGTCGTCTCCGACGAAAGACGCTGCTCTAGGCTGCCGGCTCCTTCGAAGGTAAAGCCCTGAGCTCCGCTGACCTCCATGTCGAGCGCCACCGGCGAGAACCGGGTGAAATCGAGCTCGATGGTTCCTTCACCCGAGACGTCCCACACATCGATGACGGCTGGCACGCCCTCGAGATTCACTTCTTCGCCGAGCTCGGCCACCTGTTGGATCATCTCGATGTCGAGGATCACACCGTCCTCGGTGAACTCTCGTACCGTCGACGTGGTTTGGACGATGATGGTGATGCCGTTCTCTTCGAGGCTCGTCTCACTTACCCACGATCCGCCTACGCCGATCGCTTCGTCGGGCAACGGGTTCGACTGGTTAACGGCGTCGCCGACCAAGTCGCTCACCAGTTCGCTGGTACTAGCGTCGGTGGTAGCGCGGGCGACGAAGCCCCGGTCATCGACCAGGACGGTGGTGCTCACGCCGATCAGATCAACGAAGTTGCTGCTCACGAAATCGGCGAGTTCGGGTTCAGTTCCCTCGCCGAGGCGAGCATCAGTGATCTCTGAAACGATTTCTACTCCCCCGTCAACGACCCGCCTGCTGACCGACACATCGGTGATGGTCTCGATGGGTTGAGGCGGGACGATGGCCACGCCGTCGACGAGCTGTTCAATGACTTGAAGACCAACCGTCGAGGTCTCCTCTGTGCCGTCCGCGAGATCGAACCGCAGCTCTTGGCGAGGTTCAGCACCCGGGTCGAGCACGGTAATTACCGGGAGTGTGGGCTCCTCGAATTCGATCGGACCGGCGGCGGTGGTCGTCGTTGTTTCGTCGGCCGGGTCAGCGACCGCATCTTGTTGTTCGATGGGCTCGCTATCGACCACTGGTGCAGCATCGCCGTCGTCTGAGCCGCCACTACATGCACTCAGAACCAGGACCATCGCGACCAGACCAAGCGCCCAGCGGACTTCGCGCAACCTATCGCCCACAAAGCACTCCGTTTCGGCCGGTTGGTTTCGAGGATCCGCCCTGCAGCCCGATCGGCCGATCCCAGTTTCCGATGTAGGAGCGTTCGCCCAACGGTACCTCACCCAGGCCATTCATCGGTCCCCGGGCTCATCGCCAGGTGGGTCATGCCTGCGGTCCACGGATTCGCTCGGGCAACGTCCTCATCGATCTCGGTGCCGAGGCCTGGGCCGGTGAAGGGGATCACGAATCCGGCGTCCCATTGCACCGGGTTCGTCAAGATCTCGGCGTGGAATCCGCCCCATTCTTGGATGCCTTCGAGCACCAAGAAGTTCGGAATGGTCGCCCCCACAGCAAGGTTCGCCGCGCCGCCCAACGGTCCGTTGTAGAGGTGCGGGGCGACCTGCGCTCCGTAGGCCTCCGCGATCGCGGCGATCTTCTTGCCGGCGGTGATTCCCCCGGCTCGCCCGAGATTGGGTTGCAAAATCCCGACCCCGGCGTCGAGGAGTCGCTTGAACTCGTGCACACTCGTCAGCCGCTCTCCAGCGGCAATCGGCACGCGGCACTGCGCTGCGACGCGAGCCATTGCTTCGGGGATGTCGGGAGGGCACGGCTCCTCAAACCACAGCGGCGCCGCGGCCTCGAGACGTTGACCCAGACGGATGGCACCCGAGGGGGTGAACTGACCGTGGGTCCCGAACAACAAGTCGGCTCGAGTGCCAACGGCGGAGCGGATTGCATTGACGAACATCTCGGATCGGTCGAGCTCGTTGGGGGTCGGCTGGCGAGGCCCGACTTCGCGATAGGGCCCGGCGGGATCGAACTTGATCGCTGTATGGCCTGCCTCGACATATTCGAGGGCTCGTTGGGCCGCGAGTTCGGGGTCGTCGTAGACCGCTTCGCCCGCATCGGAATCGCCGGGGTAGAGGTAGGTATAGGCACGCACCCGGTCTCGCACGATGCCGCCTAGTAGGTCGGTGACGTTGCGATTGGTCTCTTTGCCGACGATGTCCCAGGACGCCATGTCGAACGCGGAGAGCACTCCCCCGACCGTCACGTCGGGCCGACCGGTGAAGGCGAGCGAGTAGATAGCGCGGGTCCGTTCCTCTATTCGGAACGGGTCGGTCCCAGCGACCGTTCGATCGAAGATGTCTTCGACGACCGCATGCACCGTCGCGGCATCGAAGGGCGGCGAATACACCTCTCCCCAACCGACCGCGCCGGTGTCGGTCGTGAGCTTTACGAAGACGAAATAGCGGCCGCCATAACCCGGCGGCGGGTTTGCGACAACGAATGTCTCGACATCGGTGAACTGCATTTCGCTATCCCATCGTGACGACGCTGCGGATGGTTTCACCCTTGTGTGCGTCGGCGATCGCGGTGTTGATGTCGTCGAGCGGGTAGGTGCCACTGACGAGTTCGTCGAGTTTTAGTTTGCCCTCTCGGTACCACTCGATGAGCTTGGGAATGTCACGGCGAATCTGGCTCGTACCCATCTTCGACCCGACGATTCTCTGCCCCACCGCAGCGATGATGACCGGATCGATTTCGATCTCGTTGTTGAGAGCGGGCATACCTACGATTACGAGTTCGCCGGCTGGTTCGAGGTAGCGCAGCGCCGACTTGATGGCCGCAGCGGACCCGACCGTGACGAAGCAATGGCTAACACCGCCCTTGCCTCCGGTCGCCTCAGCGATAACTTCGTGAGCGGTGTCTGGTGTGGCTACGTGGGTGGCGCCGAAGCTGCGCGCGATGTCGAGCTTCTCCTCGGCAAGATCCACGGCCACGACCACGGGCGCTCCCACGATCGCGGCGCCCTGAATGGTGTTCAGGCCGACGCCACCGGCGCCGACGACGACAACGGTTGAGTTGGCATCCGCGCTGGAGGTGTTTGTGACAGCGCCGACCCCGGTGATGACGCCACACGCGAGCAACGCGGCGACGTCCCAACCGAGGTCTTCGGGGATGACGACGACTTGGCTGTGATCAACCACGACCTCTTCGGCGAAAGCGCCGCACAGCATCGCGGCATCCACAGGAGTCCCCGATTCATCCGCCAGCCGCTTGGCGTCGTCTGACGCGAAGGAAGTCTCGCAAAAGACGTGGTTGCCACGATCGCATTGGGCGCAGTCCCCACAGTGTCGGATGAGTGTGACGACGACGTGATCGCCCACGGCGACGTCGTCGACTGAATCTCCGATGGCCGTGACAATGCCGGCTGCTTCGTGGCCGTAGACCGCAGGCAAATAGCCGCCCCACTCACCATCCGCGTAGTGGATGTCGGAAAAACAGACCGCGCAGGTCTCAATGTCCACACGGACGTCTTCGGAACCGACTTCGCCGAGGACCACCTCCTCGACCACTAGCGGTGACCCAAAGTCACGACAGACAGCAGCTTTCATGGGCCGAATCTAGGCGTTCGGCCATCATCGCGCCCGCACGGGCGTTCGAAGAATTCAGTCTTCGAGCAGCGCTAAGAGTTCGCCCAGAGTGTGGCGATCCTCAAGCGGGTGGCGCAAGTCCGCTTCTTCCACGATGGAGTAGTGATTGCGTCGACCGACCCGTTCGTGGGTGAGGCACTTCGCCGTCTCAAGTTCGGTGATGATGCGCTGTACAGCGCCCTCGGTGATTCCGACCAGATCGGCGATTTCGCGCTGGCGAATCTCGGGGTTGCGGCGGATAGCCAGCAACACGTGCGTGTGGTTCGTAAGGAATTGCCACGTCGTCGAAATTTCCATGACTTCACCTTAGAGACTTCCTGCCTGAAAACAAGGCCACTATGAATGGTACCTATGGGAATGCACACACTAGAGCGGTGGACAAGCTCGGAAACCTTGCTCGCTGCCCGATCAGCAGAGCCCCATCGCAGGTCATAGTATTGAGCCCATGAGGCGAACTATTTGGGCAATGACTGGACTGGCACTGATCGCTGCGGCTTGCGGCGGAGACGCTACTGAGACCGCTGCACCTAACGCAGCCGAGACCGACACCGTGGTTGAAGAGGAGGCGCAGGACACCGCTGCCACGACCACCGCCGCCGCACCCGAAACGACAACTACGGCTGCTGAAACCACAACGACAGCTCCACCCGTACCAACGATGACGATCAACTTCGACGGACTGGCACCGCTCGGCGGCGCTGGCGTGTACGAGATGTGGTTCGTCGGCGCTGACGGCAACCCGGTAAGCGGCGGCACGTTCGATGCCGACGCCGGCCCCGTCGAATTGGGTCTACCCGACGGCATTCCTGGCGCGGTCGAGCTCAAGGTCAGCATCGAAACCGATGACGATCCTGCTCCTTCGCAGACGATCGTGTTGGCAGGCGCAATGGACGGGACCGCAGGGGATCGCTCGGCCGAACTCACAACAGCCGACATCGCCGACTTCTCGACAGCCTCGGGCCAATACATTCTCGCGACGCCAACCGATGGCGACGGGCCACCGGAGAACGAGCGAAGCGGTGTGTGGTGGACGATTATCCCCCGCCAGCGCTCGCTGATCCTTCCTGAACTCGGTGCGGGCTGGGAGTACGAGATGTGGCAGGTCATCGACGGCGTCGAGGTAGCGGGCGGCAAGTTCTCCGACACCTTCGCCCCTGATGACGCCGCCCCGTATAGCGGCCCAGAAGACGCACCGCCGCTCGTCGGCGAGGACTTCCTGATCAACGCCCCAGCTGGCCTGACCTTCCCGATCGATCTACGCGGCACCGAGACATTCATCAGCGTCGAACCTGTTCCCGATCCGAGCCCCGACTCTTCGGGCATCGTGCCTTTGTCGGGCATCGTTCCCCTAGACGCCGAGGATCACAACGCACTCTCGGTCGAGAACGTCTCCGACAGCCGCCTCCCAACGGCCACCATCACCATCTCCGAGGGATAAATCTCCCGACTGGCTAAGCAAACCGGCCCCGTCACGACCTTGTACCCGTGATGGAGAACGACGCACATTTCGAAATCTGGTTCGATCAGGAGTACCGGCGCGTCCTCAGTGCTGTGCTGGTCGTGTGCGCCGGTGACGTCGTACGAGCTGAAGACGCCACGAATGACGCGTTCCTAACCGCATACGAGAAATGGCATCGAGTCCAGTCGATGCAATCACCGCGGGCGTGGGTTACAAAGGTGGCGATCAACAGGGCGAAGAAGTCCTGGAGGCGAGGGCAACGGTACGTTCCCCTGGCGAATCAACCCGAGGTGGCTGCCACCGTTCGCGAGGTCGACCCGGACCTCTGGGCGGCCGTAGGCAAGCTCACCTTTAAGCAGCGAACCGCGCTCGCCATGCGATACGTCGAGGACCTCACGCAAACCCAAATCGCCGACGCTCTCGATGTCGCTCCAGGAACGGTTTCGGCGACGCTGACCCAAGCCCGACAACGAGTTCGGACCGAATTGAACGGAGAAGCACAATGACGCTCCACCAACGCGACGAGGTCGCGGAGCTTGCTCGACAGATCGAGCCACAGCTCTCGCAACCTCGAATCGACGACATTCGCACGGCGGCAGGCAAGCGTCGCCGGTTTGCACAACAACGGAACTTTGCCGTCGTCTGTCTGCTTATCGTCACCGTTTTCGCAGCCGGATTCTGGACGGCACAAAGCGATCAGTTTGCTTCGACTAACGCTGCCGGAGAACCGGTACGCCCGACACTTCCCGCAGATTCCGACACTCCGATCGTGCGCCCATCGACGATTCCCGACTTCGAAGATTTCGCAGTTCAACCATTCGACACACGTCCCGCCGCACCAGACGTGTCCGAGCTCGAACCCTTTGGGGGCGTCCTCGTCGTCGTTCCTGAACTCTCGGACGTGCCCCTCGATTTCGCCCTCGACCTTCTCGACACAAGGGATTTGCGAGGAGGCGAGCTGGTCGGTTCGGGAGACCCAACGTGTCTGGTGACAGGGAGCGCACCACCAGCTGGTTCGGAGGTTCCGTTCAGTACCGAGATCGACCTTGTCTTGTCCTTCTGCAATGGCGCTGAGGAAACCGTCGAAGATCGTCCCGAAACCCCCCAGGTCATTCCGGACCTCGCTGACGCACCCCTGATCGACTCACTCACGGATCTTTTCGAACTCGGCTTTCGGCTAGAAATCGTCGAGGAGCCGCACCCAACCATCGAAATCGACCGGGTGATCCGAACTGAACCCGAGGCCGGCGAGGTGCTGCAAGCAGGAGAAATCGTGACGATTTTCCTGTCGGATGGTCCAGAGGAGGGATAGCCGAAGATTTGTACGTAATTTCAGACCGTATAGGTCAGAAATCCCGTACAAATCTCTTAGCCGATGGCGAGGTCGCCAACTACCTCTTGGATGTTTCGGAGGCCGAGGGCGAGTTGATCGGCGAGGGTTTGTAGTTCGGTCTCGGCGATGTCGATTTCGATCGGTACGTCGAGGTTGATGGGAATCTCGGCGTTCACGGGAACGGTCTCGTTGATCGGCACGTCGACGTCGAGGCTGATCGGGACGTCGACCAGGATTGGGACGTCCACGTCGACGGGCACAGACACATCGACGGGCACTTCGAAGCCCAGGCCGGTGTCGATCTCGATCGTGGTGTCGACGGTCTGGTTGATCGGCAACGTCTGGTTGATCTCGATGGTTTCGTTGATCGGGAACTGGAAGTCGCGGTCGATGGTGATCTCCGTGTCGATCTCAACGGTTCGATCGATCGCGACGTTGAACTCGAGCGTCGAGTTCGAGAAGTCCTCCAGCTCGGTGATCGCCTCATTCAAGCCCTCGGAAATCTGCGGCTCGAGGTCGGCGAGCTGACGGGTGAGCTCCAACACCTGCGTCGACACGATCGCCGAACCCGCAGCTCCCTGCTCGACACGGGCGAGGTCTTCTTGGGTTGTGACCAGCTCCGCCCTGACTTGGTCGAGGTCCGAGCGTGCCGATCTCAACGAGAACACGACGAGCGCGAGTGCGGCGATCGTTCCCAACAGCGCGATTCCGGCGATGGCGAGCACCGCCTTATTGACGCTGGTATCACTCGAGCTAGCAGCGACGGGTTGTGGGGTCTGAGAGGTTTCCATGGTGGTCTCCTGTGGTGAACTAGGTGAGTTCGCTCGCATGGCGAGCGCGACGAATATCCCGAGAGCGGTCAGCGCTCCGGCTGCGAGAAAGGTCTCCGAGATCGCATCTGCCGTCAGGCGTGCTGAAGCCTCGGTAACGGCTTCGGTAAAGGTCGGATCGTTGATCGGCGGCAGCTCAATATCTCGCCGCAACGTGTTGAACCGTGACAGCGCCCACGCCGTGAGTGCCGCGAGCCCGACGCTCAATCCGATCAAACGAACAATCATGACGATTGCCGCTGCGGCACCGCGCTGATGCGCTGGCGAAGCTGCAACGACGGTTGCGGTGGTCGGGGCGAACGTCAACCCAAGCCCCGCCCCCAACACGGCGAGCTGAACCGCCGCCGTCACATAGGAAAGATCGGGCGCCCAGGTAAAGCCCATCCACAGCAGCGCAACGGTAGCGGCCACCATTGCGAGCAATGTCGGCCACTTGGCCTGGAGCGTTTCGGTTAGGCGACCGCCCAACCACGACGACAACGTCATCGCTGCGGTCAGCGATGCGAGGACCCAACCGGAAAGAACAGCAGATCGTTCGAGGTCGATCTCGATCGCATTCACGAAGATCGGTACGTCGACCATCGCGACGATCAGCGCGGCCCCGACCAAGAGGTTCACGAATAACGCGATGCGAAGATTTCGGCTCGCGAAGAAGGCCGGAGCGATGAGCGGGTCGTCGGCCGAGCGCTGATGCCACCAGAACAACCCTCCGAGAAGAACAGCGACGGGCAGCAGCAACCGGAAGTCGAAACCCGACCCACCCTGAAGGTCTTCGAGCCCGACAACACTTTGGATCTCGGCGTTTCCGAGCAGGCCAAGGTTGAGCACGATCAGCGTCGCCGACAACAACACCGCGCCCGTCCAGTCGACCTTGCGCTCCTTCACGTGCTCGTTTCTCATCTCCCGTGCAGCGTCGTGACCGGCCAGCGCCCACCAGGTGAGCGCAAAGCCAATCACAGTGAACGGGATGTTCAACCAGAACTGCCAGCGCCAGCTCAAGAACCGGACGAGGAGCGCGCCGTAGAGCGGACCCCACACCCAACCCATAGTTTCAATTGCACCGAGGGTTCCGAGAGCTCTGGCTCGCTTCTCCTCATCGAATACTTCGCCGACGACCGCCAGAGCGACCGGCACCATCGCACCTCCACCGATAGCGGTGAGCACTCGTCCAACGAGGAACGGCGTCATCGTGGACGACAACGGAATCACGATCGTCCCGACAAGAAAGAACGCCCATGCGATGGCGAACAGCCGTCGGCGCCCAATCACGTCGCTCAACCGACCAGCGAGGGGCATGACCGACACGAAGGCGATCAGGTAGACGTTGACAATCCACGCCGCGTCGTCGAGGCCATCGGGAAGGGTCAGGCCGAGATCGTTGATGATCGGCCGCAGCATCGTCGTAACGACGGTCAGGTCGTCGGCGGCAACGAAGACGGAGAACCCGACGGCGATCAGAACCGCTCTTGGTGAGGCGGGCCGACGAAGGTCGGCGGTCGCGGCTTCAGCCATCGAGGTCGGGCGGCGAGATGTCGAAGTCCTCGCCGTATTGGGAGAGAAGAATCCGCCAGTCACTCTGGGCACCCTGGAACGTGGTCGAAAACGCGAGCTCGGTCACCTGCCCCGTCACCGGCTGTACCCACATGTCGAGATCGACGTCTTGGCCGCGAACCAATCCGGCGGTAATGGCCTGCATTCGGTCGGCAGGCGCGGTTCCAGTCAGGTGGTAGCGGGTCGATCCGCCACGCTCTTCCTCGGCTACAAAGACCACGCCGTCGAGATCCTCGATCAACGGCTGCCAGCCATTGACCGGGTCGAAGAACAGGCTCGGGTCGATGTCGAAGCCGGGCGGCAAGGTTTCGAACTGTCCGGTGACCGGGTTGGTTAGCCACACCTCATCGGCGATGGCGATGGCTCCCAGTTCGGTGTTGAGCGAATCGTTCACGGTGACCTGCAGAATCGCGTTGGCCGAACCCGGCACTTCGAACGTGCCGAGAATGTTGTTGAGCGAAATCGATTCGACCTGATCGATGAATACGGGCGCTTCGCTGCGTTCGACCTCGAAACGCACGCTGGTCACCGCACCCATCGCCTCGGCCACCGTGACCTGCAAGCTGGACGGGTCGGTATCGAGGAAGGGCCCGTCGAGAACCTCAGCGCCACCATCACCGCCGCTACATCCGGCGGCGATAAACGCGCCCAGCACAGCAAGAACTACAAACCTGAACCAGCGCGTCATGGTGACAACGGTAATCGGTTGGCGTCGCTACGAACCGCTCATCGTCACGTCATCGATGACCACGGACACGCCAGCCGCCGACATCGGCAGCCAGTCGACGTCGTTACCGATGGCTGCGACATCACCCAACATCTTCTGGAGTGTGGAGGCGATGGTGATCTCACGAAGCGGTTCGCCAAGCTCACCGTTGCGGATGCGCAATCCCTCGGCCCCGGTCGAGAAGTCGCCGCTCACCGGGTTCACACCTGAGTGGATTCCGGCTACCCCTTGGATGAGGACGCCGTTGTCGATCTCTGCGATCAGTTCCGCCTGGCTCTTCGTACCGGGCTCAAGGAACAGCGCCCGAGCGCCCACACCAGGCACCGACGAATAGCCGCGAACGGCCGAACCGGTCGAGGAGGTATCCATGCGTCGAGCCGAGTACGCGTTGTGCAGGAACGTGGTCAGCTTGCCGGAATCGATCAGGGTGTTGCGACGACTGGCAAGTCCTTCGCCGTCGGTCTCCGACGCGGTGAACATCTTGGGGTTGGTCGGGTCGTCGACCAAGGTGATCAGTGGGGACGCCACCATCTCGCCCATGCGGTCGGCGAACAACGAGTAGCCCTTCGCGACAGCGTCGCCGGTCATCGTCTCGCCAAGGATGCTGAGAAACTGCGCGGTGACGAATGGGTCGAACACGATCGTGACGCGTTCGGAAGCTGGCTGGACGGCTCCGAGCAAGCGAGTAGCGCGGTCGGCAGCGTCTGCCGCAGCGCGATCGACATCGAGGTTGTTGGGGTTGCGGCCAACGCTGAACCCGAACCCGATCTGGGTGTCACCGTCGTGCTCGGCGAGCGCGGTGGAGGTGACGTACGACGCCGACTCTTGGCTGGTTACCTCGACACCGGCGGTCGAGACAAGCGCTGCCTCGTTGACCATGTCGACATAGTCAGCGGATTCGATCCCGATGATCCGTGCGTCGGCGGCGCGGGTCTTGGCTTCGAGGTCGATCGTCATCGCGATCTTGTCTTGGGTAGTGACATCGGCCGCGCTCGGGTCGTAGAGATCGAGTGGTTGGACACCAACGCCATCGGGAGCGGCCAACCCGAGGAGCGAGTCGGACGTGCCGAACGTGGCGTTGTCTCGCGCATCAGCGATCGTCTCGGCCAGGACGTCTTCGTCGAGCGAACCGGCGTAAGCGAAGCCCTGGCGTTGGTCACGAATCACCCGCACGCCCACTCCCTGGGATTCGCTCGCAGTGAACTGCTCGATCTCGCCTTCGTAGACCCGGATCTCGGTCTCGCGATCGTGCACGGCGATGACCTCAACCTCCTCGCCGTCTTTCGCCCATCCGAGTACCCGTTGCGCAACTGCGAGGAGATCTGCCATCCCAACACGCTAACGGTGCGGACCATTCACCACGCTTCGCGAACCGCTAC
>CAZTDG010000007.1:11551-21530 GCA_964612655.1 uncultured Acidimicrobiales bacterium
ATTTTCAGCGATTTCATCCTGACGCGTTCTCTCTGAGTGCGAATTAGGGATCTCGGCCTAGGAATTGCGTGATGACGTGTGTCACAATCAGTAGGTGCGGACTGCCGGAGTGATATCCAGCGCCAGAAGTAAGGCGCCACATTTGTTCGAGCCACGATCATCGTCGGCTCAGGGCAAGGTGATGCGCGCTGCGTCACGGGCGCTGCCAGGCCCGCGGCGGCTCCCAGGGTTTCTCATCCTTGGCGAGAAACGCTGCGGCACCACTTCGCTGCACCGTTACATCACCCAGCACCCAAATGTCCTCGGTCCCCTGGCCCCCAAATCCACCCACTACTTCGATACCAAGTTCGGCAAGAACCTCGACTGGTACGGCTCATATTTTTGGCCCGAAACCATCATTGAAAAACTCGAGCGGAAGAACGGACCGATGCTCGCCGGCGAGTCGAGTCCGTACTACTTCTTCCATCCCACCGCCCCGGAACGAATCGCACAGACACTCCCCGATGTGAAGGTCCTCGTACTGCTACGTGAACCCGCCAAACGAGCGTGGTCGAACTTTCAGTACGAGCGAGACAAGGGCAACGAGATGATGTCGTTCGCCGAAGCGATCGCGGCCGAACCCGCACGGACTATCGGCGAAGAGCGACGACTCCGCGACGACGTCGACTACGTGAGCCGACTTCACCGCACATTCTCCTACGTCGACCGCGGCAGGTACTACCGGAGCCTCACTCGGCTTTACCGGTCGATCCCGCCCGACAGAGTCCAGGTCATCCGCAGCGAGGACCTGTATGGCGATACCGCTGGTGTGATGAGCAGGGTCCAAGACTTTCTTGGCCTTGAACCTGTGCCGGTGCAAGACATGGCGGCTGGACGAGCAAACCGGCCCGAAAAGGCGCCCGTTGAGGTCTTGCAACACATTCGAACGACACTCGCCGACGACACCGCGGCATTAAACGAACTACTTGGGCGGCAACTGTGGGGAGCAACATGAATCGACCACTGCACGTGTGCATCGTGGGCCCAGACGGGGTCGGCAAGACCACGATCGCCAATCACATCATCGACTCGATGGAGAGCCAAGGCTGGAAGGTCGTTCGGCTCAACGCCCGACCCAAGACGGTCGACGCTGTCACCAACCAAGACTTCGATTACACCGACCCGCATGGGCTGCCGCCGCGCAATGTCACGCGGTCACTCGCCAAAGCCGGGCTCAAGTTCGGTTACGCGTGGGTCCAAGCCGTTAAGGCCCGAATAGCGCATTGCTCGCGAACGGTGTTGATCGAGGAACGCGGCTGGATCGACCATGGGGTCGACCATCGGCGCTATCGGATTCACCCCGCCGCAGCGAGCGTGTTCCGTGCCGCAGCACCATTGGCACCGGGGCCCGATCGGACGATCGTGCTGACCGGGGACCCAGAAACAATCACCTTGCGCAAGAACGAACTCGACCAAGGCGAGGTCGCCCGACAATTGGAGTTGTGGGGCGCGCTTTGCAGCAACGGACGACTCGGCAACGCCACGGCCATCGATACGACCGAAACCAACGTCGATGACACCATCAACATCGCCGTCGACTTTTTGCTCGAGGGTGCTGCCGCGTAGTTACAGCCGCAGTTACCGCCAGCTACCCGGCGGTGCCACCAACGGTCAGGCTCGTTACGCGTAGCGTTGGTGTGCCGTCTCCGACAGGAACTCCCTGGCCGTCCTTGCCACATGTGCCGGGGTGACCCATGGCGAAGTCATTGCCTAGGGCATCGATACGGTTCAGAACCTCGGGTCCGTTTCCGATGAGGTTGCCCTCGCGGATCGGCTCGGTGATCTTTCCGTCTTCGATCAGGTACGCCTCGGTCATACCGAACACGAAGTCGCCGGTTGCAGTGTTGACCTGGCCGCCACCAAGTTGCGCGACGTATACGCCGGACTCGGTGCTCGCAATGATGTCGGCCGGGTTGTCTTCACCAGCGGTGATGTAGGTGTTTGTCATGCGGACCATAGGCAGATGCTTGTAGCTCTGTCGACGGCCATTGCCCGACGATGGGCGACCCTCCTTGCGAGCCCGAATTTGGTCGTACATGTAGTCGGTGAGGATGCCGTCCTTGATTAACACATTGTGCTGAGCGACTCGACCTTCGTCATCGATGGCGAAATTGCCCCACTCAGCACCCATGGTGCCGTCGTCGATGAGCGTGACCAGCGGGCTGGCTACTTGCTCACCCATGCGCCCGGCGAAAACCGAGGCCTTCTTGGAGACGAGGTCGGCTTCGAGACCATGGCCGCAGGCTTCGTGGAAGAGCACGCCACCGCCGCCAGGACCGACAACTACGGTCTGAGCGCCGCTGGGGGCGGGTCGAGCTGAAAGCTTGGTGATGGCACGATTTGCTGCCGTGCGAGCCATGTCGGCCACATCGTGATGATCGAACATTTCGAACCCGATCGTGCGCCCATGGCTTTCACGACCGGTCTGCATTCCAGTGTCACCTTGGGCCACGCAACTGACCGAGAACATCGTTCGGACTTGGTCATCGCCTGCCAGTACGCCGTCGCTGTTCGCGACCAGAATCTTTCGTCGGCTGTCGCCGTATCGTGCGCTCACCTGCGTGATTGCGCCACCGGTTGCTCGGGCTTCTTCGTCGGCGCGTTGCAACAGCTCGACTTTGGTGGCCTTGGCGACGGTCTCGGGGAGCGTTTCGACGGTAACGGTTCGAGATGCCTCGACGCGTTCCAGATCAACCTTTCGAACGCCGCCGCCTCCACCTCGGGCAGCAGCTGCAGCGGCCTCAGCCGCGGTCCGAAGGCCTTGCTCGCTGAGGTCAGCGGTGTGGGCAAAGCCGGTCGTTTCTCCTGCGACTACTCGAATACCCGCACCTCGGCTTCGACCACTCGTCAACTCCTCGATTTTGGCGTCATCGAGAACAGCAGATGAATTGCGCTTGTCTTCAACAAAGACCTCGGCGAAGTCCGCTCCGCCTTGGAGAGCGGTGTCGAGAGTGGATGCAACGAGCGAATCATCAAGCATGAGGAACAGCCTTTCTTGGGCCTGGAAAGACCCGGCGCGACTTGTGTAAACCATATCGGTAACACCACATACATCTTTGATCGTTCCATCTGGAGCCGTTTCGTTTCGCCAAGCCCAGCGGGGCCTATTCGCTACGGCTATGGTGGGCGATGTGGCGCTAGAACTCGGCATTCGTGGGATGGCAACAATCCAGGTGACCCATGAGATCACGGCCTACAGCCAGGGAACTGGCGATGCCGAGGTCCTCAGTACGCCAGCGCTCTTGCAAGTGATGCAACAAGCAACCATGGATGCACTCGAGGGAAACCTCCCGAAGGGCACCATCACCGCTGGATTGCGCATCAACCTCGATCATCTCATCGGTATCGAAGTGGGTGCCACCGTTCACGCTGAGGCCACACTCACCCGTATGGAGGGTCGCCGACTTATCTTTGAGTCAGAGGCAAAGAGCGGGGAAGACCTCATCGGCGTCGGCCGGATCATCAGGGTCATGATCGATGAAGAGACCTTCCTTACCCGCCTGAGCTGACCCTTACGCAAGCCGAATTTCACCAACTTCATCGTGTGCACATATTTGTTTCGGTCCGGGCTGGACAGCCAATGCGGTGAAGACCTGCGATATCGTGACCGGTGATGTTGCTCTCCGCCATCAACGGACCAGAAGACCTGGCCGGGCTGACCTACGACGAGCTTGACGCGCTCTCAGCAGAGATCCGCGAACTGATCGTCGAATCGGTATCAAAGAGCGGTGGCCACCTCGGATCGAACCTTGGTGCGGTGGAACTCACGATCGCTCTTCACCGAGTGTTCGAATCGCCCAAAGATGTCGTGTTGTGGGATACCGGGCACCAGACCTATGTCCATAAAATGCTCACCGGGCGAGCCCATAGCTTCGAGGCGCTGCGCGAAGCCGACGGAATAAGCGGATACCCGTCGCGCGAGGAAAGCCCACACGACTGGATCGAGAACTCCCACGCCTCAACCGTGTTGAGCTACGCCCACGGACTCGCCACGGCGGAGGCCTCCTCGGTTGGGTCCGGTCGGCGAATCGTCGCGGTCATCGGCGACGGCGCTCTCACGGGTGGCATGGCCTATGAGGGGATCAACAATCTCGGCCACGCCCAAAGCGATGTCACCATCATCTTGAATGACAATGGCCGCTCCTACGCCCCCACCGTTTCGCTTCTGACCGAGTCGCTTGTGAAGATCCGGTCGAACCCGGTGTACATGCGACGCCAGGCGACGATGGAGAACCTTGCGGAGAACATCCCGTGGGTCGGCGCTCTGATCGACCGTGGCATCCAATCGACCAAGGCCGCTATTCGCCACATGTGGGAACCGCCTGCCTTCTTCGAGAACCTCGGCGTGCATTACCTCGGACCCTTCGATGGTCACGACATCGAGCAGCTCGAAGAGGCCCTAGAGAATGCCCGCAAGTTCACCGGGCCGGTCGTCGTTCACGTGCTCACCCAAAAGGGGCGTGGCTACGCTCCTGCGGAAAACGACGAGATCAAGAACATGCACGACACCGGCAGCGTCAAGCCCGGTTCGTACACCCAAGCCTTCACCGAATCGCTGATCAAACTTGCCGAGGAGCATCCACAGTTGGTTGCGATCACCGCAGCGATGCCCGATTCGACCGGCCTGTTGCCGTTCCGGGAACGATTCCCCGAGCGCACCTATGACGTGGGTATCGCCGAACAGCACGCAGTGACTGCGGCTGCTGGTATGGCGATGGGGGGACTACGACCCGTCGTCGCCGTCTACTCCACCTTCATGACCCGAGCCTTCGACCAGGTGAACCTGGACGTCGGGCTTCACCGCCAACCCGTCATCTTCTGTTTGGACCGTGCCGGGGTCACCGGCCCTGATGGCGCCTCGCATCACGGTCTGCTCGACATGGTCTTGTTCACCAAAGTCCCAGGCATGACCGTCTTCGCACCCTCGAGCTATCAGGAACTCCAGGTGCAAATGGGTGACGCGGTCACACTCTGCGCCGACGGTCCATCGATGATCCGTTGGTCTCGCCAACCGGCACGCTCGGTAACCGAAGCCGAAGTAGGTGTCGGGTTGCGGGCCAGAAAAGCTCGCGAGGGCGCCGAGTTGTGCATCCTCGGCGTAGGCCATCTTCTTGCCGAGGCTCTCGCCGCAGCGGACCAGCTGGCCGAAAGCGGTATCAACGCAACGGTCTGGGACCCTCGCGTCGTGTCGCCTCCCGATCCAGAAATGATCGCGGACGCCGCACGTCATCGAGTGGTTCTGACCGTCGAGGACGGCTTACGTAATGGCGGTGCCGGCGAACTTTTCCGAGACAAGATCGAGAAGCACCTTTGTGAGCAGGGAACTGACGCATCGATCTGCAATATTCGAGTCATGGGGATGCCGCGCACATACGTCTCTCATGACAACCCTGGCATCATTTTGCATCGCTACGGTCTCGATGCCGAGGGCATTATCGCCGAGGCGAAGAGGGCTCTGTCCTAAGATCCAGGTGTGACCACCGCCAGGAACAACATCGTGCTCACCGGGCTCATGGGTACCGGAAAATCGACCGTCGGCAAGCGACTGGCCGAGAAGACCAATCGGACCTTCGTTGATATCGACGCGGCGATAGCGGCCAAACACGGCCCGATCGAAGTGATTTTCGCCGAGTCCGGCGAAGAGATCTTTCGCCAGATGGAACGCGAAGCCGTCGCCGAGGTGGCACCTCTGCGAGACCATGTCATCGCTACCGGCGGGGGAACGATGCTCGACGAAGACAATGTCGCTGCGCTCGTTGGCGCACAGATCGTTACCCTCAGCGCTGCCCCCGAATCGATCGTCGAACGGGTTACCGCCGACGGGCTCGACAAACGCCCCTTGCTCGCCGACGCAGACGACCCGCTCGCCGAGGTGGAACGCTTGTTGGACGAGCGCAATGACGTTTACAAGCGCTTCACGGTCGTCGATACCACCGGCAAATCTGTTGATGAAGTAGTCGACGCGATTGGCGACACCGGTATCGACATAACAATGCCGGTCGCCGAGGCCCGTGACAGCGGCGCTTCCTCCTCAGAGAAGACGCTTTATGCGATCATCACCGTGCTGATGATCATCGCGTTGATCGTCGTCATCCTGGTGCTGCTGTTCTAGAGGCTCTAGACCCGCTGTTCGAACTCCGCGAGGCGGGCTTCGAGCTGGCGAATTCGATGCACTAGCGCTTCGGTCGCTTCCGCGCCGCGCCTGCTTTGCTCGAAAGAAACCGCCTCCACATGGGACAGCTTCTGGTCCGTGTGAAGCCAGGCTTGATTGAGGCGCTCAGCCGACTGCTGAACCCCAGCTACAACCTGGGCATCTATGTGCGCCAAGAGAACCTGTTCGTCGGGGGCGGCGTTGGTCTGGGTATTCGCCTCAGAGGCAATCTCGGAGGCCTTGGCCTGAGCGATAGCTTGCGCCGCGAGTTCAGAGACCTGGGCATGAGAGGCGAGCAGCCGTTGATCTACCTGCAAGATTAGCGATTCGAGGAGGCCGAGGCGATGCTCGGCAACTCCGGCATTCTGGTCGAACTCGGCCTGCAGGGCGTCGTTGTTGTCCGAGGTAGACGAGGCTCGAAACATTGCCTTATTCGCAACCTCGTGAGACTCCTCGACAATCGCCCGGATCTGAGAGGCTTCCAGAAGCAACTCGTCGCGCAGTCGGCCATTCTCCACGATCATCGCCATCTGGCGACTACCGAGCTCGCTTTGGAGCGAGCGCAGATCAACAACATGAGCCATCAAGTGCTCGTGAGACTCACGAAGCTCAGCAAGTTGTTGGCCGAGCCCTTCCTTGGATTGCAGGGTCTGGTGCAGCTGGAGCGTTACTTGGTCGAGTTGGCCCTGAAGTCGTTCAACTTGCTCATTCTCGGCACCGTGTCGTTCATTGACCTTTAGCTGCGATGAGCGGAGATCGATTATTTGTTCAGTGAGGTCACCTTGGCCGGATTGGAGTTTGGCCACTTCGCCAAGCATCCGATATTCGACCTCCTGCAACGGGTCACTATCGCTCTCCTGGGAAACTTGGCCCTCCACGTGACCAAGCCGATCAATCACATCGGTCTCAAGACGGGTGAGCGTCGCCAAACAGGACTTCACGTCATCAAAAAGCCCCGACATCTGATCGTCGATTTCTTGACGATGATCGTCGAGCAGAGTCTGCGGATCGGGTCGGGATCGTTCGGCATCGAGTTCAGCCGACAGGACGCGTACTAGCCCTACGAGCTGGGTGACTTCTTCGGCGAGTTCGCCTCGGGTCAAGTTGGTATCGACGATGCGTTGGCCGTCGCCCAAGGTTGCTTGGCCCCGCGCAAGGGTGCCATCTGCCTGTAAGTCCGGCCAGTGCCCCTTGATATCCCCCATAGTGAAGACCATACCGCACATATCACAAATAGTGAACTAGGAGTGGCAATGCGGGCACGAAATAGCCTTCAGAGCGAGAACTACCCCGACAGAGGACACGTAAAGAGTGCGATAGAAGTCCTCGAGCGCCATGGGTGTTGGTGATCGAACTGATAAACCGGAGATGTGCGTATTTTCTCAGCCAGACTGTCCGTTCGATTGGTTGCGCTTTTCGCAGCCCTATCGCTAATCGCTGTTGCTTGTGGCGGCGGCGGCGACGATGCCCAATCAGGTGTCGCATCGGGGTCCGATGGAGACGGGGCGGTTGCCGCCGACGCGAACGACCCGCTAGCGGGTCCCACCATTGACGTCGACAGCCCGGTCGATCCCGAAACCGTTCGTCAGCTGGCTGCTTCGCTCCTGCAAACCGACGTCGAAGCCGAACGCCTGCAATGCCTGGTCGAGGATGCCGACGGCGATACGCAACTGACCGCCCTCTATAACGGCTTTGGGACCAACCAGATCACACCGGAGGGTTTCACGGCCCTGACGGGATCGGTCTTCGGCTGCTTCGAAACGCAAACCCTCGCGACGTCGATCGTGCCGCTCACCGGCGTTACAAACGTCGAGGACATCACCAACTTCACGACATGTGTTGCCGATCAGATCAACGCAGAACCAAGCGGCGATCTCGCCTACACCGGTCTCGCCGCGATCTTGGTGGGCTTCGCAGTGCCTGAAGGCGCTCAGCCGATCACCTTGGAAGCAGCGACGACATGCGTTCCCCAGCAAGCGATTGTCGACCAGATGTCGGCAGGCCGTGAGCAGTCCTCCGGCTTCACCGAAGAGGTCGATCGTGACTGCGTAAACGATGCTGTCGACGAATCGATGATCCAAGCGTTCTGGCAGGGACTGATCGACGGTTCGGGAACAGAGGGAACCATCGACGTAGCTCTTGAGCCTTGCGTTGCTGCATTCAGTTCGGACCTCCCCACAGAGATTCCGGCATCATTTGAGCCTTGGACGGGCGAAGGCGCCCTCGCAGGTATCGACCCGTTCAGCCGGTCCGGTGCGTACAACGAAGCGCCACCGAACCAGCTCGTCGCTGGCGTCGACTATCAAGCGGTCTTCACCACGGTCGACGGTGAGATCATCATCGATTTGTTCGAGGACACTGCGCCGATCACCGTCAACTCCTTTGTGAGCCTCGCTCGTGATGGCTTTTACGACCTGACCCGATTCCATCGAGTTCTCGATGGCTTCATGGCCCAAGGCGGTGACCCGACCAACACCGGTTCGGGTGGACCCGGATTCTCCTTCGATGACGAGGAGTCAGCGTTGACCCCGATCGATCGCCGCGGGTTGCTCGCCATGGCCAACAGCGGAGCCAACACCAACGGCAGTCAGTTCTTCATCACCTTCGACCAAGCAACCCACCTAAACGGCCTCCACGCCGTCTTCGGTGAGGTACTCGAGGGCGACGATGTGCTCGCTCAAATCGAACTCCGAGACCCGAACAACCCCTCATCTCGCGGCGAGGAACTGCTCTCGGTCGAGATCGTCGAGAACTAGCCCGACGAGCAGAGTCTTACGAGCGGGCCTGTTCATCATCATCTGACCCTGCAGGCAAGGCAGGAAGATCAGGCTCCGGGGTGACGGTGGTGAGGTCGAGGTGAGCGACCCAGCGCTTGGTATTGCGAGGTTGCTCCGGCGGCGTAACAATGCTGCTCCGACGGTCTGAAGAACTCGCCAGTGACTCCATACGATGACGGAGTTCCATCAGCTGATTGCGGAGGTCGTTGATGTCCTCGGTAGGTGCAGCCGCGGGCACGCCGACCGCATAGTCATCAACTTTGGCACTGAGTGCATTCGTCTCATTGCGTAGTGACGAGGCTTCGTCTCGAAGCTCTTGCTGCATTGCTTCGGTCGAGGCGTCTACCTCGGCTCGGAGCTGCTGGGATACCTCGGTCGTGGCTGCCTCAACTCGTGAGTCCACATCCGACGACACCTGCTCCCAACCAGAACGAAGTTCGTCGGAGGCTGTCTCGACGTCGGCCTTGAGCCGGCTGATCTCTTTGGAGAGCTCGGTGACGTTGACATCGCTGAGTTCGCCGCGTGCGTCGACATCAGCTTGGATTGCCGCAACATCATCGGCGGAGCGCTCGGCGAGGTCCTTCGCCTTCTCCGTCATGACTCGGATTTCCTCGGTGGCTTCCTTCGTTTCGGCAACAGCATCGTGGGCGCCCTGGGCTACCTCGCGTGCCTCTTGAACGGCCTTGGCGTTGGTTGATGCGGTCGTGCGTGCTTCCTCGGCGATCGCGAACACGCCTTCGGTCGCTTCGATCGAAACCTTTGCGGCCTGGTGGGCATCCTCAGCAATTACCGCTGAAGACGCAGCAACCGCCTGTGCTTCCTCGGCGAGCGCACGAACCTCAGAAGAGGACTTCTTCGACTCCTCGGCGATTGCGAACACGCCTTCGGTTGCTTCCATCGAAACCTTTGCGGCCTCATGAGCATCCTTGGCAATCTCACGAACCTCAGACGACGACTTCTTCGACTCCTCAGCGACAGCCGCAGACGACACAGCAACAGCTTGCGCCTCTTC
>CAZTDG010000007.1:21630-35153 GCA_964612655.1 uncultured Acidimicrobiales bacterium
GCAATCTCACGAACCTCAGACGACGACTTCTTCGACTCCTCAGCAACAACCGCCGAAGATGCGGCAACTGCCTGTGCCTCTTCGGCAATCACGCGGATGTCGTCGACGGCATCGGTCGAACGCTGGGCAACAGCTTGGGCCTCTTCGGCAATCGAGCGAACTTCATCAACGGCATCGGTCGAACGCTGGGCGACAGCCTGTGCGTCTTCAGCGATCCCACGAAGATCGTCGGCCGACTGGGCTTGCTCTGCGAGAGCCTGGACCTTTTCGACGTTGTCCTGGATCTCGTCGAGCAATCCTTGCGAGCGTTCAGCGGCCGCTGAAGCGGTGATGTGGGCCTCAGCTGCGATGTGGCGAGTCCGGTCGGCAACTTCAAAGAGTTCTGCGGCTACACCTTCGATACGATCCGACGATTCTGAACGGAGTTGAGCCAGGACCGTCTCGAGTTCAGCGTTGGATGCTGCCAAGTCTCGCAGTTCGTCGATGAGCAGTTGACGTTCCGACCGGGCATTGGCGGATGCGTCTTGGATATCGAGTCGCATCTCGGCGGCATATGCATCGATGTAGTCGCGAAGGGTGGCGACCTCGCCGCGAGAATCCGACAAAGCCTGTTCGAGCAGCACGACGCGGGCATCGAGCCAGCGCATGTCGCTCTCCATCTGACGGCTGCCCGATCCAGCGGTTACTCGGGCGCCGCGAAGTTCATCCACTTGGTGGGTCAGGGCTTCAACGATCTCCCAGAGATCGCCGCGCGCAGCTTCTTCAGCGCCGGAAAGGAGCTGATGAAATTGGCGTGCCTCGCGCACTTGGTCGAGGGCTACCTGCTCGCCTTGGTTTGATGTGTCGTTGTCGTCGTGGGGACTGCTCATAACACCAACGGATACCAGACCAGCTACCTGCTGGCTGCTGCGTTGATGCGACCGTACTACCAAAAGGGGTAAGAAGGCCCATCGGTTCGGGACCGACATCGTCCCAATGACCCCTAGCGAACTGTCAGACTACGGTCATGGCTCGTCCTGAACTGTCCGCAACTTCGCCGTTAACTCAACGTTCTGTCGAGCTTCTTCAAGCGATGATTCGGAACCGATGCGTCAACGATGGAACCCCTAATTCGGGGCATGAGTCGCGCAACGCCGATGCGTTGATCGGGACCCTCGAAGGCCCAGGGCTGAGCTTCGAGACCCACACTCCTGCGCCCCGCCGCGGGTCGGTGATCGCACGGATCGAGGGCTCCGATCCGTCGGCGCCCAGCTTGTGCTTCATGGGCCACACCGATGTCGTGCCGGTGTCGGCCGACGGTTGGCGCCACGATCCCTTCGGTGCGGAGATCATCGACGGCGAAATCTGGGGCCGCGGGGCGGTCGACATGTTGAACCTCACCTCCTCCATGGCGGTCGCGGTGCGCCATCTCGCCGACGCCGGCTTCACGCCACGAGGTGACCTGATCTTCTTTGGCGTCGCAGATGAGGAGGCCGACTCCGGGGTGGGAGCGGTCTGGTTCGCTGAGCACGAGCGTGACGCGATCTATGCCGACTACGTGATCACTGAAACGGGCGGGTTGCATCTCGGGCCGAGCGATGACCGCCAGCTCATCGTCCACGTTGGCGAAAAGGGTGTCGATGGGCGACGGCTAACCGTCAAGGGCACACCGAGTCATGGTTCCCTCCCCTTTGGCTCGGACAATGCGCTCGTGAAGGCAGCGGCGGTCGTTCAACGCTTGGCCGAATATCAGCCAGCGGCAAAGTTTCACTCGTTGTGGGAGCAGCAGGTGCACGGCTTCGGGCTAGACGCCGAGTCGACCGCAGCGCTCCTCGATCCAGGTTCGATCGAGGAGTTCCTTCGAGACTTCCCGTTCCCGGGAATCGCAAGCCACTTTCATGCCTGCACCCACACCACCTTCTCGCCCAATGTGATCGAACCGGCCCCCAATCAAAAGACCAACACCGTCCCGTCCACCGTGAGCGTCGAGGTCGATATCCGAACGCTGCCCGGTGACACGCCAGAAGTCGTAGACGCACATCTTCGCGAGGCGCTCGGTCCCCTCTTCGAACACGTGGAGATCGAGAGCACGTCGCAATATCGCTCCACGATGTCCAGCGCCGACACACCGCTTTGGGAGAGCATCGACCGAGCCGTGAAGCGGCCGTTCCCAGATGCCAGGATCGCGCCACATCTCATGGTCGGGTTCACCGATTCGCAGATCTATCGCGAGATGGGCGCGGTCGCCTACGGGGCCGGCCTGTTCAGCCCGAGCCTCGACCCGATCGCCTTCGCCGAACGCTTCCACGGCAACGACGAGCGAATCGATATCGAGTCGATGGCACTCTCAACACAGTTCTTCATCGACGTCGCGAAGGACTTTCTGGGCTGATCTCAGCCGGATCAGCGGCCAAGCCAGCGGAGCGCCAGACAAACACACACACGAGCCCGGAGAGGCCGTCGTGCGGCGTTTTGCGATTTCGTTACGGAAAGTCGTAAAGAATTTTGCGGGTCGTCCCGAACAACCTGGGTACCCGCACCTTGATGGGCCGTCCGACTTAACCGTTAGGTCGGTCGGCCCATCTCTCTGGCACCTCGCCACGACTCGCTGCGTCACCCATTCGACGAAGGAAAGCACCGACCGATTTGTTTGTCTTCTTGCTCCAGGTTCGCGATCTACTGATCAACCACCGTGTGCATCTCTTCCTCATCTACATGGGTCTCGTGTGGGCGGTGTGGGGATGGAAGGCGTGGCTCTCACGGCGCTACCAGCCCTTCACGGCCGCATGCGACGTGACGACGGCGGTGCTAATCCCGGTGGTGGACGAACCCGAAGATCTCTTCCGCGACGTGCTCAACCGAATCATCGCCCAAGAGCCCGACGAAATCCACGTGGTAATCAACGGCCCACAGAACCCGGCGCTCGAAGCCATCTGTGCGGACTACGACGGTGTCGACGTCACGTGGACCGAGGTTCCCGGGAAACGCAATGCGCTGCGCATCGGCGTCGAGGAAACCACGAGCGAGATCTGCGTGCTCGTCGATTCCGACACGATCTGGACCACGGACACGTTGGACGAACTGGTGCGCCCATTCGCGGATCCCGAGATCGGCGGCGTCACGACCCGTCAGAGAATCCTCGCCCCTGAGCGTCACATCCTGAGCCGCTGGGCGGACTGGATGGAGTCGCTCCGCAACGAGTACGCAATGCCCGCCATGTCGATGCATGGCACGGTCGGTTGCTTGCCGGGCCGGACGATCGCGTTCCGTCGAAGCGTGCTCGTCGACGCGATGGAGCACTTCTTGACCGGGCGATTTCTGGGCATCTTCCTCGAAGTGAGCGACGATCGCACCCTCACCAACGAGTGCTTGAAGCAGGGCTACAAGGCCGTGTACCAGTCGACCAGCCTGGTGTACACCGATGCGCCGTTGGAGTGGAAGAAGATGGCCAAGCAGCAGCTTCGCTGGGCCCGGGGATCGCAGTACAACACGCTGCGAATGTTCCCTTGGATGCTGCGCAATGCCCGTCCCCTCGCCTTCTTCTATCTCGCCGACATCCTCCTGCCGTTCCTGTTGCTCGGCGCCTACCTCGGCTGGATCGTCCGACAGTTCGTCATTACCGACGTCGACCTCTTCGCACCTTGGGTCGACAACTTCGGGCGGGTCGGCGGCGCGCTGACGGTTGCGGTTCTCGCGATCCTGGCGTCGACCGCCAGCAGTGCACTGCGCCAAGCTCGACACCTCCGTGAACGCCCGAGCGACCTGTGGCGAATCCCGACGTTCCTGGTGATCTCGACGCTGATGTTGATGCCGATTCGAATGCTCGGCTTCACCCGCATGGCCCACAACTCCGGCTGGGGTACTCGGGCCGGAGGCTTCGCGGGCGAGTCGACCCGCAACCCGTATGCGCTCATCCCCTACGGGCTCGCATTCTGCATGGTCGCCTCCATGGCGCTGTACCAGCCATAGCCAACCCCGTAAGTACTCACACTCTCTCCGCACGCTCATCGACCTACCTGTTGCCCCAAAGGATCCGCCATGTCTCCAACTCCCCCGAACGGCCCGGTACCCTCCCCAACCGACACCTACTCGGCCGCCGCACCTCAGCCCAAGCAATCACTGCTCGGGATCGGCGGACCGCTCTTCAACGCCATGCTGGTCATGACGCTGATGGCGATTTCCTTTGCCGCCGTCGCGCTCCCGGAGCGAGCAGAAGAGCTTGCGACCGTCGAGCCTTTGGCCACTGAACCCTCGGCTGACACGCAACTTCCGGCAACGACCACACCCGAGGCCTCAGACGAAGAAGCCAGCACCGAATCCATCGACCGGTTCGACGCGCTGCTCGGAGCCGCCTCTTCGAGCGATTCAGCAGTCGTTGCCCCAAACGTTGACACCGACCAAGAACCGATCGAGGATGCTGAAACAGCGACCACTACAGCGCCTTCCACCACAGCGGTGCAGCCGCAACTCGTCGCGGTGACAGCTCCGACGCCATCCGCCGAAGAGGTCGAACGGGTGGTGTTTCGTACCGAGCGAGTCATCGTCGAGGTTCCAGCCAGCACCATTCCCCGCCGTGCCGAGTGCGGCGACTTCGACACCCGTCCCGACGCGCAAGCTGCCTTCGATGAAGACCCGGACGCGCTCGCTCATTTCGATGGTGACGGCGACGGGTTCGCATGCGAGCAGTTGGTCGACCCGAATCCGCCGCCGCAGCTGACCCTTTGCAGCGACTTCGATGAGTGGGCCACAGCCCAAGAGGCATTCCTCGCCGACCCTGCTGGGCTCAGCCATCTCGACGGCGACGGCGACGGTCGACCGTGCGAGCAACTACCCGGCGCACCGGCCGAGCTCCCAGCACCGGCACCGGATGCCGCGGTGCTGTCGGTCAACGAAGTTCGCGAACAGGCGGGCGTGTTTGGCTTCCACACCCGAGAAGCGCCCTGGTGGTTCGGTGAACTCGACTACGTATCGCGCCTCATCGGCAAGGCCCCGAACAACCTCCTCTTCTTCTCCAACTGGTCCGACCCGTTTCCTGCCGAGCAGGTCGAAGTGGCATGGAACCGTTCGATGACACCCCAGATCGCGTGGGAACCGGTCGTACCCGGTGCCGACCAACAACCAACGTTGCGCGAAATCGCCGATGGCGAATGGGACGACTACATCGACACCTGGGCTGTCGCTGCGGCATCGCACGGCGAACCGATCGTGTTGCGTCTCGCCGCCGAGATGAACGGCCACTGGTATCCGTGGTCGGAAGGAGTGAACGGCAACGAGGCCGCCGACTTCGCCGACATGTGGCGCCACGTGCACAGCCGGTTCGACGCTGCCGGAGCCGACAACGTCGTCTGGCTCTGGAGCGTCAACCGATCGGACAACCTTCGAACCGATATCGCCGACTACTGGCCCGGCGACGAGTACGTCGATTGGGTTGGCATCGCTGGCTACTGGCGCGGCTTCGGTAGTGCGCCAGAGCCAACCTTCACCGCCATCTATGGCCAGACCCTCGGCGAACTTCGTGCCCTTACCTCAAAGCCGATTCTGTTGGCCGAAGTTGGCGCAGGAACCACCGTTGACGCCGACCGAATCACGTGGCTCTCCACGCTCTTCGCTGGCCTCGAAACCAACCCCGACATCATCGGCTTCGTGTATTTCAATGACATCAAGTCCGGTGGGGACTGGCGAATTCAGTTCAGCCAGAACGTGGTCGACACGTTCGCCGACGGCGTCGCGAGCGACCGGTTCCCCAGCGGTGTCCTACCGGCAGGGATGCAACCCGGCAGTCGACTCAACGTTCCGGCCCACAACGACCCGAACAACCTCGACCTCGCCCCCGACGACGTGCCCGAAGCAACCGAGCGGCTAGAGGATGTCCCGGCTGGCTAGATCGCCAATCTCCGCGTCGCTCAAACCGAGAACTTCCTGGAGTACCTCGCTGGTGTGCTGACCCAAGGTTGGTGGGGCACTGCGGTATTCGATCGGGGTTGCCGAGAAATGCAACGGGCTCGCGATGCCCGGTGCGGTCTCCGCGGTCGCGTGTGGGAGGTCGATGCGCCCCCCGCGATGTTGCAGCTGCGGTTCGGCGAACGCGGCCTCAATATCGTTGATCACCGCAACCGGAACCCC
Source organism: uncultured Acidimicrobiales bacterium (assembly GCA_964612655.1). Taxonomy (GTDB): domain Bacteria; phylum Actinomycetota; class Acidimicrobiia; order Acidimicrobiales; family SHLQ01; genus SHLQ01. Next base: position 27,733 of record CAZTDG010000007.1, read on the forward strand.
GACCTGCTCGAGACCAGCGATCGTCTCGGCTCGGGTCTTCGATCGGAGTGCACCCTGGATCAGCCCAGCTAGCTCGACGCGGTATCGATTGCGGTCGGGGTTGGTCGCAAACCTCTGATCATCGATCAGTTCGGTCAGGCCCAGCCATGTGCAAAGCGACGCGAACTGGCCGTCGTTTCCGACCGCGATTACGACCCGACCATCCGAAGCGTCGAAGGGTTGGTACGGCGCCAGGCTCGGATGCCACTCGCCGGTCCGGCCGGGCGACGTTCCGCTCACGAGGTAGCTAAGCCCCTGGTTGATCAGGAACGACACGCCCGAATCGAGCAACGACACGTCTACGTACTGACCCTCCCCGGTCCGCTCTCGGTGGTGGAGCGCGGCGAGGATGCCGATCGTTGCGTAGAACCCCGTCGCCTGATCGGTAACGGCAACGCCTGCGCGCATCGGGCCGCCACCTGGCTCGTCGTCGGAACGACCGGTGATGCTCATGAGTCCGCTCATGGCTTGGGTGAGGTAGTCATAGCCCGCCTTGTGTGCGAGCGGCCCGTCTTGGCCGAACCCGGTGATGGAGGCATAGATGATGTCGTTGCGAACCTTCTTCAGCGAGTCGTAGTCGAGACCCTTTTTCGCCAACGACCCCACCTTGAAGTTCTCCACCACGACGTCGCTTTGGCCAGCGAGCCTTCGGATGAGTTCGACGCCATCGGGGGTTCCGATATTGACCGTTATCGACCGCTTGCCTCGGTTGATGCTCAGGTAGTACGAGGACTCCTTGGTCTCTTCGCCGTTGGTATCACGAAGCCATGGTGGTCCCCATTGGCGGGTCTCGTCGCCAACGCCTGGACGTTCGACCTTGATGACGTCGGCGCCGAGATCAGCAAGGATTTGGGTGCAGGACGGGCCTGCGAGCACTCGAGAGAGGTCCAGTACACGAGTGCCGCTCAAAGCTCCGGAGAATGGGAAATCCGTCATGGCCTGAGGCTACTTGCCGATAGGCCAACTATCGGCCGAGCTATCTGGCCACCGCTACCCCACCTAGACTGACGACGATGACTGTGCGACATCTCAAAACTTTGCTGACCGTGGTCGGCGCTCTTCTGCTCGCCGGAGCGATCTTCGCGGCGTGCGGCGGCGGCTCTGATCCTGTCGAAAATGCAGTGAGTGATACTGGAACCACCAGCACAACCCCAGCCAATACCTCCGACCTCACTACCTCTGACACGACCAACTCGGGAACCGCCATTTCGTTCGCCAACGACGTGCAACCGGTCCTCGAAGAGAACTGCGTGTCGTGTCACTCGGGAACCGGCCCCGGCACCACACACCTCGTGATGGAATCCGCCGGTGACGTAGCGACGATCGCCGACTTCATGGCCTTTCGAGTCGAAGCCGGCGAGATGCCACCAGCGCCGCTGAGCGGACTGCAAGAGATCGCCTACCAGTTCGACCTGGAGATGACCCCAGAGGATCGTCAAACCATCATCGACTGGGCAGCCGGTGGAGGCGAGCTCGACGTTGCCGAAGACACCAGCCTCACCGCAACCTCACAGACCTTTCCTCCCATCGACGCCGATCTCGTTCTCGCAGCCGACGGGCCGTACCCCGGCTCGGACAAGCTCGACGACTACCGCTGCCGGATCATCGACCCAGAGTTCACCGACACCTCGTGGGTGACTTCGATCGAAACTCGCATCGACGAGTCCCGGGTGCTGCATCACAGCATCATCTCCATACTTCCCGCTGACCTCCGTGCCGATGCCGATGCGCTCGACGGCGCGGACGGCGCACCGGGTTGGAACTGTCAGACCGTTTCCCAAGTCGGAGGCGAATTCCTTTCCTCCGTCGCCGGTTGGGCACCTGGCACCGGTCCGATCACCCTCCCTGAGGGAACCGGAATCCAGATGGACGCTGGCGACACATTCGTTGTTCAGTGGCACTACCACTACGACAGCGAGCCGCTTCCCGACAACTCTGGCCTCGCAATCGAAATCGCCGACGACGCTGAAGTCGCAGCTGCCGGAGGAGCCCTGGCCCCAGCCCGGTACAGCAACCTCGTCGGGCCTGCCGAAATCCCGTGTGCGAGTTTCGAAAGCGGCCCTTTGTGCGACCGCGATGCCGCCGTGGAACGAATCGCTGAAGAGTTCGGGTTCCAGTCGACGCTGCTTCCTGAGGTCATCAACCGGCGGTGCGGTGTTACCCCAGAGGACTTCGCCCACTTCACCGATGGAGTCGCGAGTTCGAGCTGCGATCTTCCTGCCCCGGTCGGTCAAGTGATCTCGATGACGCCTCATATGCACGAACTCGGAAGCACGTACCGGCTGACCCTCAACCCCGACACCCCGGAAGAACAAGTACTCATCGACATCGATCAGTGGGACTTCGACTGGCAACTGGGCTACTACCCCGAAGAAGCGCTCACCTTCGACGATGACGACGTGCTGCGCCTCGAGTGCGGCTGGGACCGATCACTGTGGCCTGCAGGTCTCGAGAGTCGCTACATCGTGTGGGCCGACGGCACCCAAGACGAAATGTGCTTCACCGGTCTCGCCGTCAGCTAAAGCCGGCCGCAGAACTACTAGCTGCTGCAGCTGAGCATGGAGCAGCCGACCCGGGTGCGAGCCCAGTCCGGTCGTAGCTCGGCGAAACGTTCGCGGCCGGGTTGTTCGACGTAGGGGTTGCGCATCACGTCGAGCAGTTCGTTGACCTCGGAGAAGTCACCTTGTTCCGCGGCGTCGATGGCGAGCTGTGCGAGGTAGTTGCGCATGACGTAGAGCGGGTTCACCGCATCCATCGCAACTCGACGTTCGTCGTCGGAACGGCCTTCACCTCTCAGGCGAGCGGTGTATCGATCGAGCCACCCATCCCAGCGGCCACGCAACTCGTCGGTGAGCTGTTCGTCGGGCTGGTAGAAGGCTTGCAACAGCGGAGCGAAGCGATCATCGGTCGAAACGTCATCACCGCTTGGCACCGTGGCCAGCGCTCGGTAGAAGCGGGTCATGTCGGTTTCGGCGGCTTGGAGTAGCTCTAGCAACTCCGAGGAGAGCAACTCGTCGCGGCCGTAGTCCCATTCGACGAGTCCGAGCTTGGCGCGGAACATGTCTTGATGGCTATCGCTGAAGATCGTGACGTATTCATCAATCGCTTCTTGCAGCGGCTCCACCTCTTCGATGAGCGGGAACAGAGCGTTTCCAAGCTGTGCCAGATTCCATTGCCCGATGCCAGGCTGGTTGCCGAAGCGATATCGACGGCCGTGGGCGTCGGTGGTGTTGGGTGTCCACCCTGGGTCGAAGTCTTCGAGCCAGCCGTAGGGGCCGTAGTCGATCGTCAGACCGAGGATCGAGAGGTTGTCGGTGTTCATCACACCATGGACGAACCCGACACGCTGCCAATGCACGATCATTTCCGCGGTCGTGCGCACGACCTCGCGGAAGAACTGCACGTAGGTGTCGGTCGTGGGTTCGCCGTTCTCGGGCCACAGGTCGCTGAAGTACTCGCGGATGGTGAAGTTCGCGAGGGTGCGAAGCTCGTCGAGCTCGCCGAGCGAAGCGGGCAGCTCGAAGTTTCCGAATCGGATGAAGCTCGGCGCGACCCGACAAACAATGGCGCCGGGTTCGAGCGCGGGGTTGCCGTCGTAGAGCATGTCGCGCATCACCTGGTCGCCGGTGAGTCCGAGCGACAGCGCTCTCGTTGTGGGTATGCCGAGGTGGAACATGGCCTCGGAGGTCACGAACTCTCGAACCGAAGACCGCAGAACAGCGAGTCCGTCCGCGGATCGTGAATACGGGGTTCGTCCCGCACCCTTCAGCTGAAGCGTTTGGCGAGAGCCGTCAGGTGTGCGCAGCTCACCCAGGTTGATGGCTCGGCCATCGCCGAGCTGCCCAGCCCAGTTGCCGAACTGGTGGCCGCCGTATCGCATGGCGAAGGCATCCATCCCGGGCAGCACGAGGTTGCCGGTGACCATGTCTCGGAACTCGTCGCTCGCCAGTTGCTCGTCGCTTAGACCGAGCATTTCGGCTGCCTCGGCCGATACCGCGATCAGCTCGGGCGCCGATGTCGAAGTGGGTTCAACCCGACTGAACGCAGCACCCGGCGCCTGATGGGGAAGGTTCGTAAGGTTCGGATCCGCCGGGAGTTCGGCGGTAAAACGGTTGTCGAAGTCAAGGTCCGCTAAAGCACTCATGGCTCCAGTCAACCTCAAGATGGTGGGTTTACTTCCCGTCGGGAGCCAGAGAAAAGCCGACGATCGCACCGCCACCGTCGGCGTTGCGTGCCCACGTGGTTCCGCCGTGGAGTTCGGCGACCCGTGCCACGATGGCCAAACCGATGCCGTTTCCAGGACGCGTCCTGGCCGTCGGCGACCGGAAGAAGCGATCAAAGACGTGGGGAAGGTCGGCCTCAGCAATGCCTTCGCCACGGTCGTGCACCTCGATCGATGCACGGTCGACTATCACGCGGATCGGCTGGCCGGTGGCTGAATATTTGACCGCGTTGCCCACGATGTTCGCAATCGAGCGACGCACCATATTGGGTCGCAGATCGATGGACGTATCTGCGAGAACTTCCACAGTGATCTCACGCGCATCTCGTTGTTGAGCGCTCGCGGCGACATCGTTGGCCAACATGGCCAGAGATGTCGGCACCGGCTCTTCTTCAAGGTCGGTCGGGTCTGAAGCCAAACTCACCAACTCCGCGACCAGGTCCGAGAGCCGCTGCAGTTCCGAGGCCGACCCGTTGAGCAGTTCCTGACGTTGTGCCGCGGGGAGGTCGGGCGTCGAGTCGAGCAGGTCGATCTTGAGGCGCAAGCTGGTAAGTGGTGTGCGAAGTTCGTGGCTGGCATCAGCGACGAGTCGACGTTGCTGATCTCGACTGGTCTCAAGCGCCGCCAGCATCTGGTTGAACGAGGTCGCCAACTCGCCGATCTCATCGCTGCGATCGACGTCGATCCGACTAGGAAGATCCTGACGCAGCGCCATCGACTTGGCTGCCGCAGAGACCGCCGTGATCGGCGCCGTGAGACGTTGGGCAACGAGCGCCCCAAGGCCGCCCGCTACGGCGACTCCCAGCAGAGACCACAACAAGATTCGGCTTCGCAGCCTGGACAACCCGGCCTCAACGTCCTCTACGTTGCGGGCAACCTGCACGGTGATCCGACCATTTGGACCGGTCTGAGCAGCGGCCATCCGCCATCGCTCGCCGTCGATCTCGATGGTTTGCAGTCGCGGCTCGCCGGCTAACGCAACCTCGGGAAGTCCATCGTCAAAAATTACGGCGCCGCGAGCATCGGTAATTCGCAAGCGGGTGAAAACGCGTTCATCACCTGGCCGCTGTTCGAGCACCCCGCCAAAACCGCGAGCTCGCTGGACGCCGCGGAGATCTTCAAGGACTTCACGTGGTTCCTCGGCAGCACTAACGAGGCCATCATCGAAGGCGGCTCGTTGCGTTTGGGACGCGAGGACCCAAAACGTGGCCGCGCTCAGGAAGATGGCAAACGCGGCCGAGGCAGCGACGGCAAGAGCAAGGCGGCTTTGCAGCTTCATGAACTACCGATCACGAAACCCGGGCGACGTAGCCGACCCCGCGCTTGGTATGGATGAGCCGCGATCCACCATCGGCCTCGAGCTTCTTGCGAAGCGCAGACACGAACACCTCGAGGCTGTTGGAGCCAAGGTCTTCGTCATAACCCCAAACATGTAGCTGAATGTCGTTTCGGTCGAGGACGCGATCAGCGTGTTCGAGAAGATAGGACAGCAACTCGAACTCGATGCGGGTCACCTCTATCTCACTTTCGCCGCGCGTTACTCGACGTGCCCCGAGGTCGACCACCAAGTCATCGAGGGCAAGCGTGCCGTCGTCACCGCCGCCATCGCCTTCGAGGTCAAAGGACCGAAGGAGCGCACGGACCCGAGCGAGGAGTTCGTCGAGGGCGAAGGGCTTGGGGAGGTAATCGTCGGCCCCTGCGTCCAAACCGGCTACCCGGTCAGCAACATCGTGGCGTGCCGTCAGCATCAAGATAGGCCCTCCAAATCCTGCGCTCCGTAAACGTCTGCACGTCTCCAGGCCATCGATACCAGGAAGGTTGAGATCGAGGATCACCAGCTCGGGATCGAAGTCGCGCTGCGCATCCAAGGCAAGCTCGCCGCGGTCGACCCCGCGCACGTTATAGGACTGCACTTGCAGGACGACCGCGAGGGATTCTCGAACCCCTTGGTCGTCCTCCACCACGAGGATCTTCGCCTGGTTGTCTTGAGTTGAGGCATTGGCCATACCCCGACAGTATCGACTCCGAGTGAGAGCAAGCTGAAGCCGCCGAAGAGAACCCTGAAGCTTCTTACATTGCTTTCAGGAACCGATCAGCACCGTTTCAGCTCGCGATCAGATCCTTTTGTAGAAGGTCCCGTCTACTGGGTATCACCGCAAGCGAGCGGTCAATTGAAACACGACTAAAGAGAGACTGAATACAAATGACTAAGAAGAACTTCTCACTCATCGGGGCTGGCGCAATCGGCGTCGCAGCCCTAACCCTCGGGACAGCAGGAATCGCCGGAGCGCAGGAGGCAGATGCTCCGTCCACGACCGACCCAGCGGTCGAAGAGTCCGAGGACTCCCGGCAAGGACGACGCGGTAATCGCACAGAGGGTCGCCAAGCCCGAGTCCAAAATGTGATCGACGGACTGATCGCTGACGGGACCATCACCCAAGACCAGGTGGACAACGCCGAGTCGGCCCGTGAACTCGTGAAGGCCCAGCGCGAAGAAGCTCGTGCGGAGAAGCTGGAAGAGCTTGCTGGAACGATCGGTATCAGTGTGGAAGAGCTCCAGGCCGCCAAGGCCGACGGTTCCTCACTGGCCGACATCGCAGGCGACAGCCTCGGCGGCGTCGTCGACCTCTTCGTCGAGCGCTCGACCGATCGGGTCAACGCTGCGGTGGAGAACGGACGCATCACCCAAGAACAAGCTGACGAACGCCTCGCCGGCCTGGAAGACCGCATCACCACCCGCCTCGAAGATGGCGGCGGCTTCGGTAAGAAGGGCGACCGCGCCGACAAGGGCGACCGTGCCAACAAGGGCGACCGCGCCAACAAAGGTGATCGTGCCAACCGCAACGCAGACGCCGAAGAGGTCAACTTCTCGGCATAGCCAATAAGCCCCCGGCTACAGGTTTCTCCCAAACACAACCAGTAGTCAGCCAAAGCGCAGCGTGACCTTGCCCGGTCGCGCTGCGCTTTTGCGTTTTGGCGAAAAACAGCCCTCCAATCCGCAGAGCACACCGAGCCGAAGGCGAATGGGCGATTGCGGCGAATGATCCACGTGAACCCGTGCCGCCAAAATGGCGACGGAGTCGCTGGCGGCTAAGGCTTCACGTACCGCAGAGCACACCGAGCCGAAGGCGAATGGGCGATTGCGGCGAATGATCCACGT
>CAZTDG010000007.1:35253-38612 GCA_964612655.1 uncultured Acidimicrobiales bacterium
GAACCCGTGCCGCCAAAATGGCGACGGAGTCGCTGGCGGCTAAGGCTTCACGTATAGAAGGGGTTTTCGCCGGCGGAGTGATCGGTGGCATCGATGACTTCGGTGACCTCGGGAATGGCATCCACGATGGCGGTCTTGATGCCCTCGGTCAGCGTCATGGCGCTCATGGAGCAGCCCTGACAGCCGCCACCCATCAGCACGTGCACTTCGGTGTCGTTCTCAACCTTGACCAGGCTCGCAAACCCGCCGTGTGCGGCGAGGGCCGGGTTGATGCTGAGGTCGAGCAGTTGCTGCACTTTCTCCGACAAGGTTCCGGTGAGCTCGACGTCCTCAGGTGCGAGGACGGGCGGTCGGTTCGGGTTTCGGATGACCAAGCCACCCTGCATTGGGTTCGAGGGGATGTCGAGGGTCGAGCCGCGCATGTCCTCGACGCTGTCTTCGGGGATAATCACCGACAGGTCATTGACCTTGTACACCAAGGCACCCTCGGAAGCTTCCGAGATCGTCTCTAGTGAGAGGTCGTAGTCGAACTCGACCCCGCGTGTGCCGACGATCATTACCCGCAGGCCGGTGTTCTCGGCGTCGTCCTCGCCGTCGCGAATCTCCAGCACCTTCTCTAGGGCGGCGTCGGTTACCGACAACACCACTCCATCGCCTTCAGCGCTGGGGGTTGCGGCCTCTTCGCCCTCATCGGTGTCGACATCGTCACGCACAGATTCACTCATACCGCCAAGGGTACGCCTGGGGTCGCGGTTTGCGGTGGCCAGCGACGTCCTCTAACCCTCAAGCTCCTCGCTGAGTTCCAGCCAGGCCTCCTCGAGCGCCTCGATCGCTGTGGCCACTTCCCCGAGTTCGGTGCCGACGCGAGCCAAGACATCGTGATCATCGCCTGCGGCGGTGAGCTCGTCGCTCAGTTCGACCCGTCGCCGTTCGAGGGCTGCGGTTTGCTTCTCGTTGTCCTTGAGTAGATGACGAAGCGTGCTCTTCGACCGCCCGGAACTCGCCTGGGAAGACTTCTTATCCGGCGACGCTTTTTCGTCGGGGGCGATCGCCGACGCGCGATCGGTTTGCTGTTCTCGACGAAGTCTCTCGTATGCCTCGTAGCCACCGGGTCGGCGACCTGGGCTCGCTGACTCGTCGAAGACCACCACATCATCGACGGTGCGCTCAAGAAACGCGCGATCGTGGCTGACCACGATGACCGCGCCGGGGAAATCCTCCAAGAAGTCCTCGAGCACGCGCAGAGTGTCGAGGTCGAGGTCGTTCGTGGGCTCGTCGAGCAACAGCACGTTCGGACGTTGGGCCAAGGTGATGAGCAGTTGCAACCGACGCCGTTCCCCTCCGCTCAGAAGTTCGATCGGCGCGTACTGAACGTCGCTGTCGAACCAGAAGTTCTCCATCAGCGCGGTGTCGTGCCAATCGGGCTTCGGGGCATCGCCGACGACGGCTTCCCACACCCGAGAAGAAGGGTTGAGATCAACACCACGCTGATCAAAGAGTGCGAGATCGACCGTGGAGCCGACCGCAACGCTGCCCGAGGTGGGTTGGCGACGTCCGGCGATGACATCGAGCAAGGTGGATTTTCCGGTGCCGTTCGCCCCGACGATCCCCAGTCGTTCCCTCCGGTCGATCGCGAGGTCCATGCCCTCGAACAGCGGCGGCGATCCGGGGTGGGCGAAGCCAACGTTGCTCAGCTCAACAACATCGTTGCCCAAGCGGGGTGTTCCAAAGTGCAGATCGAGCGTCCCGGTGCGGGCGGCCTCTTGGGCTTTGTGTTCTACGAGTTCAGTGGCGCTACGAATACGCGCCTTCGCCTTGCTCGTTCGTGCCGGGGCGCCACGACGAAGCCACGCCAACTCGGTGCGCGCAAGATTCTTTCGTACAGCCTCGGCCTTCTCGGCCTGTTCTTCGCGACGAGCACGTCCCTCGAGGTACGCGTCGTAACCACCCTCGTGGATGAAGAGATCTCCGCGGTCGAGCTCCAAGACCCGAGTCGTCACCCGGTCGAGAACGTGGCGGTCGTGAGTCACCAGGACAATTCCGGCCTTGGTGCGAGCAAGCCGGTCCTCAAGCCACTCGATCGCGCCGACATCGAGATGGTTGGTGGGCTCATCAAGAATCAACAAGTCATGGTCTTGGACAAGAGCGCGTGCGAGAGCGACTCGCTTTGCTTCCCCACCCGAAAGATCGGCGACGGAGGCGTCTAGACGAGTGCCCATTCCGAGACGGTCGAGCACCGCCTCTACTTCCCACGGCGAATCGGCGATGCCCGCAACCGCATCGCGCACAGTGGAGTTTCCGAGGTCAGGATTCTGCTCCAAAGTAACAATTTGGAGATTTCGAGCCTGACGCACCGAGCCGGACTCAGGCTCTCGCGCACCTGCGAGAATATCGATCAACGTGGACTTACCCGTCCCGTTGAGACCCACAACCCCCACACGATCCCCGCTTGAGATCGTCACCGAGACAGCGTTGAGTAGCGGCCGGCCCGGGCGGGTCATCGTTACATCAGCAGCATCGACAAGAATCACCGATTTAAACTACTCCCTGAGGCGATTCACACCTTTCCTCTGGCTCGGTTACTCTTATTAGCGTGAGCGATGTATGGCAAGGGCCCGGTTGGTGGCTCGCCTCAGACGGTAAGTGGTATCCAGCAGACGCGGAGCCTGGCGCCGTCTATGACGGCGATATCCCCGCTGAGAGCAGTGACCCCTCGATAACCCCTTCAGAACCCGCCGGATTTGGGGCTGTGGAGACACCCGCGGCCGAACCAATAGCACCGGAGATACCACCTCTCGACACTCCCGACGTCACCTACGAGGCTCCTGACCCGGTTGTGCCCACAGCGCCTCCGGCGGCCACGGCGGGCGGCCTGTCGTTTGGAACGGCACCGTCTCCCACCACCCCTGATACGCCAACGAGCGGGGGCTGGCAGGCACTCGAGCCCGACGCCGACGCAGCGGATCCTGTCGTCGATCCAATGGGCGACGCGACCGAGGATGGCTGGACGAGCGCGTATGAGGAACGCCAGGTCGTCTCCGACATCCTCGGAGCCGCTGGCGACGAAACCCCTCCGGCGAACCCCGGCGTCGACACCTTTGGTGCTGCAGCAGCTGGCTTTGCCGGCGGAGCAGTCATTCCAGAGACTTCGATGCCTGCCCCTGATGTCTCCGTGCCAACCGTTGCAGAGTCGGCCATTCCCGACCTTGCGGTGCCGGAGACGATCATCCCTGATGCGACCATCCCCACGCCCCCAACGATGCCAGACCCGGTCATCCCAGACCTGGCTACGCCGACTATCCCCGACCCGGTCATCCCAGACCTGGCCGCACCGACCATCCCCGATGTCGCCATCCCCA
>CAZTDG010000008.1:0-6802 GCA_964612655.1 uncultured Acidimicrobiales bacterium
CAAAGATCCCGCGCAGTACGTGGAGCTCGTCGATGACCACGTGTTCGAGGTGACCGAGGAACTTCGCCCAGCGCTGGTGGCCCGGCAGCATCGCTGCGTGCAACATCTCGGGATTCGACAGCACCACGTTCGCCGTCGATCGCACCCACGTCTTTTGTTCAGGCGTGGAGTCACCGTCGTAGGTTCCGGCGACCACGTTGTCGAAGCCGATCCGGTGCAGCGCCCGCAGTTGGTCTTGGGCGAGAGCCTTGGTGGGGTAGAGCAGCAACGCCGTGCCCGGAGATCGCTTGCGGTTCGCGGCCTCGGCAATGGGAATCTGGAAGCAGCGCGACTTGCCCGACGCGGTGCCCGTGGCGACCACGACCGAATGGCCAGCACGCACCAGGTCGATGGCCTCGGCTTGATGGGTGTAGAGCGGCTCGTCGCCCAAGGCGCGCTGCACCTCGGGGCTGATCGACGCTATCGGTTCCGCGAAACGCGCTTCCCGAGCGGGGAAGCGGGCCACGTGAGCCAAGCGGCCATCCTCAGCCAACTCGTCGATCAAGGCATCGAAGGGGTCGTCGAGCGGCGGGGAGTTCGAGAGGTCGACGATCGGGGTGGAGTCGACAACGGCCATACCCCGAGTATCGCACCCGCCTCTGACATCGCCGGTCATCCACCAATGCGACGGGTGCCCTCCAAGATCTGCCGGGGGGTGATCAGCCGGGTGCACCCGCACCGTTACTCTGGCCACATGGAATTGCACGCACGCCCCGACGCCGATGATGGCTCGTGGCTGGTGACCCTCCACGGGGAACTCGACCTCGCCGCCGTGCCCGGGTTTCGCTCCGCTACCCAGGAGGCCCTCCGAGATGGATGGACCGACCTGATCATCGACCTCCAGCATGTGGAGTTCATCGACTCCGCCGGAATCGGTGTGCTCATCGGGCTTCGTCGACGAACCGTCGAGGCCGGAGGATCGCTCACACTGCGCGCCTCTGAGCAGGTGTCGAGTGTGCTGTCGATGTCCAATGTCGATGCCTTGTTCAACGTCGATCCCGTCGGGAGTCAGACATGAGCGAGCTAAACGGAGATTCGAGCCCCGGTGAAGAAGTGATCCTTCGGGTTCCTGCGAAATCGGACTATGTCGCGCTCGTCCGCGTCGTGCTTGCGGCCGCCGCCGCTATCGACCCCGATAGTCGAGACGACCGCGTGGACGATCTGCGCATCGCGGTCTCCGAGGCCGTAACCAATGCGGTCGAAGCCCATCAGGCCGCTGGTACTGACAGTCATATCGAGGTGCGGTGTTTCACTCACGGCCACGAGGTAGAGGTAACCGTTCGCGATCGCGGCCCTGGCTTCGATCCGGACACCGTCGAGTCCGCTCCCGATGCCGAAGACCCTCGCCGGTTGCTGTTTGAGAGTGGGCTTGGCTTGCCGCTAATGCGCAAGCTCGTGGACCGCACCGATATCCAAAGCAACGACGACGGCACCCTCGTTCGCTTGGTGATAGACACCTCGCTTTCGCCCAGTTCAGCGCCCATTGAGACCCCCTGAGTAGGGGTAGACAATCGCGGTTTCTTAATAAATCTGCGATACCACTCTTGATTTTGGCGCTTAGGATTTACCAATAACTGCCGATGCGTGACCTAATCAGGGTCGACCTTTTGGCATAAGTCAGACAGGCTCGACATCTTGACAGGCAGAACTCAACTTTCTGGAATATCTTTTTAAATCATGAGTGGCCATCACCATCTCCCCCCATCAGACCTCACCTGGATAGGTAGCGATCGTCGCCTCGCGCGCCGCGTCGGCCAGCCCGTTCGGAAGTTTCTCGAAAACGAATCTGCGGTCGGCGTCGTGCTCGTGGTCGCCACGATCTTGGCGCTCGTCATCGCGAACTCCCCGGCGGCCGATCTCTATCACGACATCCTCGATTTTCACCTCGTCATCGACTTCGGCGACGTTCACATTCTCGATGAATCCGTCGAGCACCTCATTAACGACGGCCTTATTGCCATCTTCTTCTTCGTCGTCGGTCTAGAAATCAAACGAGAACTCGTCGTAGGAGAGTTGCAGACCATTCGTGCTGCAGGGCTCCCGACCTTGGCTGCCATCGGCGGCATGGTTACGCCAGCGCTTCTCTACTTCGTTCTCAACCCGAGCGGACCAGAAGCCGCCGGATGGGGAATCCCCCTCGCTACCGACATCGCGTTTGCGGTCGGCATCCTTTCGCTGCTCGGTAACCGAGTTCCTACACCGCTCAAGCTGTTCCTACTCGCACTCGCCATCGTTGATGACATCGGTGCGATCGCAGTCATCGCGCTGTTCTTCACCGAAGAGATCAACTTCGTATGGCTCGGCACTGCAGTCGTGCTGCTGGTGCTGATCTACGCCATGCAGCGAGCAAAGATTTGGTACACCCCGATCTATGTGGTCATCGGTGTAGTGGTTTGGTACGCCTTCCTCGAGTCCGGCGTGCACGCGACCATCGCAGGTGTTGCGCTCGGGTTGCTCACACCCGCCCTTCCTTTGCAAGAGAAGATCAAGCCAAACGAAATCTTCAGCACGGTCGGTAACCCCGATGCGTTCAACCCCGCTACCGCAGCCCGCGCATCGATGTATGCACGAGAGAGCATTTCGGTCGCCGAACGCTTACAGACACTGCTTCACCCATTCACGAGCTTCGTGATCCTTCCGTTGTTCGCGTTGGCGAACGCAGGGATCGCGCTCACGGGCGACTCGATTTCGGCAGCCGCGACATCTCGAGTGACCCTCGGAGTGATTTTCGGTCTCGTGGTCGGTAAGACCTTCGGCGTCACCATCTTCTGTTGGGCCTCCGTGAAGCTCGGGCTCACGAGCCTTCCAAAGGGCGTTACCTGGCCCATGGTCATCGCCGTTGGCCTGCTGGCCGGCATCGGATTCACGGTGTCGCTGTTCATCACCGGCCTGGCCTTCCCAGGCGAAGCGGTCGCGGACCTCGATGCCCAGGCACGCATCGGAATCTTGGTCGCATCGTTCATCGCATCGGTGGGCGGTCTCTTCCTTCTCGATCGGGCAACGCGCAATTCTCCGATTGAAGACGATACGGTGCATTCGGGTTCGGACGGGCTTTCGTCGGCGCCCACCCCCCACCCTGCTCCTGCTGAGGTCTAATGCATGTCCGCTCTTGTCATTGTCGAGAGTCCAGCTAAAGCCAAGAAGATCGCCGAGTACCTCGGTGATGATTTCGTGGTCGAATCATCTATCGGTCACATCCGGGATTTGCCCCGTAATGCAGCCGACGTTCCCGCTGCGTACAAGGCCGAGAAGTGGTCCCGCATGGGGATCGACGTCGAGAACGACTTCAAGCCGCTCTATGTCGTGTCCCCGGATAAGAAGGACCAGATTAAGAAGCTCAAGTCCTTGCTTAAGGAAAGCGACGAGCTCTATCTCGCAACCGATGAAGACCGCGAAGGTGAAGCGATCGCGTGGCATCTTCTCGAAGTACTGAACCCTCGGGTTCCAGTAAAGCGAATGGTGTTCCACGAGATCACCAAGAAGGCGATTCTCACCGCACTCGACAATCCCCGCGAACTCGATCGTCACTTGGTCGATGCCCAAGAGGCACGCCGAATGCTCGATCGCCTCTATGGCTATGAGGTGTCTCCAGTTCTCTGGAAGAAGGTCATGCCTCGCCTGTCGGCAGGTCGAGTGCAGAGCGTCGCGACCCGAATCGTGGTCGAGCGTGAACGTGAACGCATGGCCTTTATTCAGGCCGGCTACTGGGATCTTCAGGCAACGTTCGAAAAGCAGGGCGAAGTAGACGCCGGTCAACCCAAGGCCTTCAACGCCAAGTTGCTGGAGCTAGACGGCAAACGTGTCGCCACCGGCCGAGACTTCGACGACACCGGCACGTTGACTAAACCCGATTCCACCGTCGTGCTCGACGAGGCAGCCGCAGGCCAATTGGTCTCGTCACTCGACGGCGCAGACTTCTCGGTCCGTTCCGTCGAACCAAAGCCGTACCGCCGCCGCCCATCGCCACCGTTCATGACGTCGACCTTCCAACAAGAGGCCGGCCGTAAGCTCTCGATGAGTTCAGCCATGGCCATGCGGGCCGCACAGTCCCTGTACGAAAAGGGTCTGATCACCTACATGCGTACCGACTCGACCACGCTGTCGACGACGGCCGTTGAGGCCTCTCGCGGCGCGGTCAAGACCGAGTTCGGCGACCAGTTCCTCCCCGACGAGCCTCGCACCTACGCCACGAAGTCGAAGAACGCCCAAGAGGCTCACGAGGCGATTCGCCCGGCCGGGGAAAGCTTCGAAAGCCCAGCGTCGGTAGCAAAGCAAGTTCCAAAGTCCGAAGCCCGGGTGTACGAACTCATCTGGAAGCGCACCGTCGCCTCGCAGATGACCGACGCGGTCGGCGAGACCGTCTCGGTCCGAGTGGGAGCCGCAACCACCGACGGACGCGACGCAGAGTTTTCGGCCAGCGGCACGATCATCACCCATCAAGGCTTCCGCCGTGCCTACGTCGAAGAGAGCGAAGACGACGCCGCGAGCGACGATGGCAAGCAACTGCCCACGCTCACCGTCGGCGACTCGGTTTCCTCCGACGAAGTGACCGCTGAAGGTCACGAGACCCAACCGCCATCTCGCTACACCGAGGCATCGCTGGTCAAGCGCCTCGCCGAGCTCGAGATCGGTCGACCATCGACGTATGCGTCGATCATCGGCACGATCCAAGATCGCGAATATGTCTGGAAGAAGGGTTCTGCGCTGATCCCTTCGTTTACGGCCTTCTCTGTCGTGGGGCTGCTCGAACAGCACTTCCCAGACCTGGTCGACTACACCTACACCCGCCGCATGGAGAGCGAACTCGACTCCATCGCCAGCGGTACCTCCGAAGCCATCCCGTGGCTGAAGGAGTTCTACTTCGGTGACGAGCAGACCGAGGGCCTCAAGCACAAGGTCGATGAACGCCTCGGCGAAATCGATGCCCGCGCCGTCAACTCGATTCCGCTCGGTGTCAGCGAAGACGGCGAAATGGTCGTCGCTCGCGTCGGAAAGTTTGGCCCCTATGTCCAACGTGGGGAGGGTGGCCAAGGAAACACGGCGTCGATCCCCGACGACATCCCACCTGATGACCTCAACGTCGATCGGGCGGTTGAGTACATCGAGAACGCTGCCAAGGGCCCACTGTCGCTTGGCCAAGACCCCGAATCAAAGCTCGAGGTCTATGTGATGACCGGTCGCTTTGGCGACTATGTGCAGCTCGGCGAAATGGTCGACGGCGAGGACAAGCCCAAGCGGGCCTCGTTGTTCACGTCGATGACAACCGAGACGATCACCTTGGACGACGCGCTGAAATTGCTGTCGTTGCCACGGACGGTTGGCGCAGATCCCGCCGACGGCGAAGAGATCACCGTGCAGAACGGTCGCTACGGTCCGTACCTCAAGAAGGGCAAGGACAGTCGCAGCCTCGAGTCCGAAGATCTGCTGTTCACTATCTCGCTCGAGAAGTGCCTCGAGATTCTGGCTCAGCCCAAGACTCGTCGCGGTCAGGTCGTAAAGCCACCGCTACGTGAGATGGGTGTCGATCCCGATACCGACAAGCAGATGATCGTCAAAGACGGTCGTTTCGGTCCCTACGTCACCGACGGCGAGACCAACGCCAGCTTGCGCAAGGGCGACACCGTCGAGGAATTGACTGACGAGCGAGCAGCCGAACTGCTCGCGATCCGTCGTGCTGCAGGGCCTCGGAAGAAGAAAAAGAAGGCCACGAAGAAGAAGGCCACCGCCAAGAAGAAGTCGACGGCGAAGAAGAAGGCCACGAAGAAGAAGGCCACCGCCAAGAAGAAGTCGACGGCGAAGAAAAAGGCTGCGGACAGCTAGGGCGAACGATCCATCCGGATCGTCAAAAACCCTCCAATTGGTGAAACTTCTGCCGAATAGGTAAGAACGGGTCGCCTTGCGCGGCCAAAGATCTCACCTGGGAGTCCCGCGAATGTCAGGGCAGAACGCTAAACGAGCCGAGAACTTCGATTCTCTGGACAATCGCCTCGACTCGATCCTTGACGCCCTAAATGCGTTGGGAGATGCTCCGTCGTCGGCTGGAGCGGCCGCGGCGAATACTCGCCCACTCCAAGCGGTACCAGACCTAGATGACAGCGTCGTCGAACAGGCCGTCGCCGATACTCCGGCGGACCCGCTCACCCCACCTGCAATCCCCACAGTGGCCCCTGTTGCAGATACGACCGCTGCACCGGCCGAGCCATTTGAGTCTCAGCTAGAGGTACTCGCTGCATCATCGGGTCCCGATGTTTCAGCGGTTGAAACCGAAGCACCGGTCACGCCATACCAAACTCCTGATCTGCCCACCGCCGATCAGCGACCGGAGTTGACGGTGGTTCCAGAAACCGCCGCTCCCGTCTTCGACGTGCCAGAAATACCGGATATTCCTGAGCCACCAGTAGTTGCTTCGTTCCAACAGGTGCTCAATGCGCCAGAGCCTCTTCAAGTCCCGGAGATCCCAGCCATTCCTGAGGTCCCGCTCACCCCGGAGATGCCGGCGGTTGCCGAGACCCCGACGGTTGAAGCTCCATCTGTTCCTGAGGTCCCGCTCACCCCGGAGATGCCGGCGGTTGCCGAGACCCCGACGGTCCCTGAAGTTCTTGACGTTGTTGAAGCGCCGGCTATTGAGTCGTGGGCGTTTGAGGCTCCACCTGTTCCTGAGGTTGTTGAGCCTGCAGCGTTTGAGGCTCCAGTTGTTCCTGAAGTTCCTGAGCCTGCAGCGTTTGAGGCTCCAGTTGTTCCTGAAGTTCCTGAGCCTGCAGCG
>CAZTDG010000008.1:6902-36729 GCA_964612655.1 uncultured Acidimicrobiales bacterium
TGAGCCTGCAGCGTTTGAGGCTCCAGTTGTTCCTGAAGTTCCTGAGCCTGCAGCGTTTGAGGCTCCAGCGGTTCCTGAAGTTCCTGAGCCCGCAGCGTTTGAGGCTCCAGCGGTTCCTGAGGTTGTCGAGCCTCCGGCCTTTGAAGCTCCGCCTGTTCCCGATGTTGAGGCCTCGGCGTTCGAGACCCCAGTTGTTCCTGAGGTTGTTGAGCCCGCAGCGTTTGAGGCTCCCGCTATGGAGGCTCCAGCGGTTCCTGAAGTTCCTGAGCCTGCAGCGTTCGAGACCCCAGTTGTTCCTGAGGTTGTTGAGCCTGCAGCGTTTGAGGCCCCGGCGTTCGAGACCCCAGCGGTTCCTGAGGTTGTCGAGCCCGCAGCGTTCGAGACCCCAGCGGTCCCCGAAGCGCCTGCTACACCAGCGGATGGACCGTTCGGCTTTGATGTGCCAGCGGTACCCCAAGTCGCGGAGGCCTCGGTCTTCGAAGCTCCTGCAGCGGAAGCCTCAGTCTTCGAAGCGCCAGCAGTACCAGCTGCCACGTTCGAGGCACCATCAGCCCCCGAGGCCCCATCAGTCCCGGAGGCCCCCGAGGCATCGGCGTTCGAGATTCCCGAAACGTCCTTCTCTGAATGGACGGACCCAACTCCGACCGAGTCTGAGGTTGCCACACCGAGCGATGAGACCGCGGCCCTGCCAGCTTTCGAGCTGCCAGCCGAAGACACCACCGTGTCAACCGAACTTGGAGGCCAGGCTGACGCACCACCGGCCAACGACGGCACATCATCGGACGTAGATCGGCCAATGTCGATCTTCCGCACGCAAGGGTCCGACCCCGCACCGGCTTCAACCCCAGCAGCACCAGCGCCTGCCACCGACGATGAAGACGAGTGGGTCAGCCACCACATCATCGAGCCGCAGCGTGACCACGGACTCTTCGACGAAGTGCCATCAGCCAGCGCCGCTCCAGCCGCACCAACGCAGCTCGAAGGAGATGCGCTGTGGCACGTCGAAACCTATCCCGAGGACATTCCAGCTCCTGTTGAAAGCTCGGAGGCGGAAACCCCAACGGTTGACGCCCCAGCGCTTGAAGGCATCGAGAGCGACGACGAACAGTCGGGTGACCTCTGGAACACGGTGACCGAAACCGAAGAAATGCTCTCCACACTCGATCCGATGACTGGTCTCGGGGGTGGCTCGGAACTATTCGAGTTATCCGAGAGCCTTGCTGACGATGACGGCTCCGAGCTGGCTGGGTTGGCTCTAGTTCCAGACCCCGACGGCATCTCCGAAGAAGACCTAGCGCCCAAGTACGGCACCGACGAAGATCTTCCGATTCCGGACTTCACCGGCGTCTACGACGAGACCCCAAAAAACTGGACCGTCCCTGGGGCTGATCCTGTTGCTTCGGCCGAGGGTTCGATCACCCAGACCACCGCCATGATGCGTCGCGACGAACTCGACCGTCTACGCCCTGCCGGCGAGGTCGTCGAAGAGACTCAAGCTGCTAGTGATGGGCAGGGTCCAAAGCTGGTTCTTCTGATGGGCACCGTGTTCGCATTGGTCGCACTCGCTGTCTTGTTCCGCGAGGAAATCCTCGGGTTTATCCAGTAGCGCCCGCTTGTTGCGGGTCGATCGGTTCAACCCGACGCGGATAGCGATACCGAAACGCCAGCCACGCGAAGAGTCCCGACGCGGTCGGCAGCCACAGCGATACCCCTCGATAGGCGAGCACGGCGACGCTCGCGACATCGAGAGGTATGCCCGACAGGACCAGGACTTGGGTTAGGCCCACCTCGACAAAGCCGAGCCCGGCTGGCGTGATCGAGATCATCGAGAGCACCGCTCCAGAGGCGTAGGCGATCATCACCAGGCTGAGTCGTGGTTCCACATCGACGGCGTAGAGCGCGAACACGAGCACCAGATAGTCAAAGGTCCAGTTCAACGCGCTGGCGGCGGTGGCTTGACCCCATCGAGAGCCCAAGAGCCCAGCGAGCCGGTCTCGTTCGCTGACGATCTTGTCGGGATCGACCTTCCAGTCTTTGCGAAGCACGCGTCCAACAACACGCAGAATTCGGTCCAATACTCGAGAAGCGAAGATCAACGGTGCGGTACTTCGCAACATGACCACACCGACTCCGAGCAGCAACACACACATAACGCCCGACGCGATAGCGATCGGTGACAAGCCTTCGGGGATAGGAGCGCCAAAGAAGGCGATGGTTATGCCGATGGCGGGGATCGCGGCGAGGGCAGCGGTGGAGAGGATCGATGTGGCGGCCAGGGCGCCCCCGGCCTGAGAAGGGCTGGTGCCGCTAACAGCGAGCATGCGAAACATCGTGGCCCCGCCCGCGGCGGCGCCACCGCCACCGGGGAAGACACGGCTGACCGAGTTGGAAGTCAACTGACTTGTTGCAGCGACGAACCACGAGAGCTTCGGGAGCAGGATCTTCATCAACCACCACAGCGATGCGAAGCTCAGGATCTCTGCGAGCACCATCAATACGAACCAGCCTGGCCGGATCGTCTGCAGACGTTCAGCCTGGCTGAGGACTTCGAGAAGCCGGTCGATGAGTTGCGGTGCGAAAACCGAAATCGCCAGTACGACCGATGCGATCAAGAGCGCCCGCTTTACCGCTCCCCAGATGTAGTCGAGTTCACCGACCTCAGGCATTTCCCAGTCGGCCGAGGAAGACTCGTCTCCATCGGCCTCATGGCGGTCGCTGGAGGGGTCGTCTTGGGAAGCCGATTCGGTTTCTCCACTTCCGGCCATCACCGGAGCGTACTGCTACGCGTGTCTTGCGGCACCGCGGGGGTTTGCTAACTTGCATCCGATGCCGTCGGAAAACGAGGTCCAGCGAGGCCGATTTATTGTCTTCGAAGGTGGGGACGGTTCGGGTAAGTCCACCCAGGCCAGGCTTTTCGCTGAGGCTATTGGCGCCGAACTCACCCGCGAACCGGGTGGGACACCCATCAGCGAGAAGATCCGAGAACTCGTTCTGGACCCTGAACACACCGAACTCGACCCGCGAACCGAAGCCCTTTTGATGGCCGCATCGCGAGCTCAGCACGTGGCGGAACTCATCAAGCCGACGCTGGAGCGAGGTGTTTCGGTGGTGAGTGATCGTTTCATCGCGTCTTCGCTCGCCTATCAAGGAATCGCTCGAGAACTCGGGGTTGATGCCGTCGCACAGGCAAATGCGTTAGCGCTCGATGGATTGCAGCCAGACCTAACGATTCTGTTGAAGGTGTCAGCCCGGGCCGCACGTGGCCGTTTGGTGCGCGAACTCGACCGAATCGAGCAAGCATCGCTCGATGACGTCGTCGTCAGTACCTATGAGGGGTTCGTGGAGCAAGACCCCGATGGGTGGTTGGTGGTCGAGGCCGAGGGGTCGATCGATGAGATCGGTGCTCGGATTCGGGCTGGGGTTCAGGAACGACTGGGGCTATGAGCGTCTTCGATTCCCTCATCGGTCAGCCACGGGTCGCCTCGCAGCTCCTCGCGGCCACAGAGTCGACCGTGCACGCGTACCTCTTCCTCGGTCGCCGGGGCACGGGCAAGCGCAAGGCAGCTGCGCTGCTCGCTGGTGAAGTGGTGGGGTCCGAAGATGACCGAGAACGTAATCGTGGGCTGGCGCTGCGCGAAGAGCACCCCGATTTGGTGATCTTCGAACCCGAGGGAGTAACGCTTCGCACGGAGGAAGTCGAGTCGATAATCGTCGAGGGCTCGCGGTCGAGCGTGGAGGCCGGCCGGAAAGTCATCGTCGTGGATCGATTCCACGAAGCGAGTGCCGAGGCTGCAGCACGGCTGCTCAAGCCCATCGAGGAACCACCACCATCGACGATCTTTGTATTGCTCGCCGAATCGGTTCCCCCCGAACACATCACCATTGCTTCGCGCTCCACAACGATCGAGTTCCCCGCCGTATCGGTAGACGCGATTCGCGAGGCGCTGCTGGCCCGCGGGGTTGCCAGAGAAGTCGCCGAATCGGCCGCCGTGGGGTCAGGTGGCGATATCGGCCGAGCCGAGTTGCTGGTTACCGACGACATGTTTTTCGAGCGCCGCAAGCTGTGGTGGGATGGGCCCAACCGCGTGGGCGGAAGCGGGCACGACATCGCCGAACTGGCCGAGAAGATAATTAAGGCAACCGAGGACGCACGAGAGCCACTCGATGCCCAACACCTTCGCGAGTCCGAACAAATGGACGAACAAGAGGCCCTCACCGGCCAACGTGGTTCAGGGCGTAAAGCAATGCAAGAGCGACATCGGCGAGAAGCGCGAATGCAACGCACCGATGAATGGCGGATGGGGTTGGCGACGCTTGCCCAACGGTATCGGGCGGAGGTGCGCGTCGATGGAACGGACTCGGCCGAGGTCCTGGGCGCCTTTGAGGTGCTCAACGACGCAACGGATGCGTTGGTCAGAAATCCCAACGATGTTCTGTGGCTACACGCGCTGTTGCTCCGGCTGCCACGACTGACGTAACGCTTACGGTCGTCGCAGGGCGACCGTCTCCACGCGGTGGGTTTCATCCTTGGTCAGAATGCAGTTCGCGCGCGTTCGGGTCGGCGCGATATTCGTTTCTAGATTCGGCGCATTGATCGTGTCCCACAGTTCCGAGGCGACCGCGATGGCATCGTCCTGATCGAGTTCGGCGTAGTGCTGAAAGTAGGAGTCGGGGTTCACGAACACGGTCTCGCGCAATGCGAGGAAGCGGTCGACATACCACGACTTAATCGCGTGCGGGTCGGCGTCAACGTAGAGGGAGAAGTCGAAGTAGTCCGAGACCACTCGCGGTTCGGATCTGTTGCCTCCCTGGAGCACGTTCAAGCCCTCGACGATCAAAATGTCTGGCCCGTCAATGACGACTTCTTGGTCATCGACGATGTCGTAGGCAAGGTGGGAGTAGACCGGAGCGTGCACCGGACGCTTCCCGGACTTTACGTCCTGCAAGAACGTGAGCAACGCGGCGGTGTCGTAGCTCTCGGGGAAACCCTTGCGGGTCATCAGGTCGCGCCGTTCCAACTCCGCATTGGAATGGAGGAAACCGTCCGTCGTGACCAACGCGACGTGGGGATGTTCGGGCCAACTTGCGAGAAGCGTCTGGAGGAGTCTGGCGGTGGTGCTCTTCCCGACCGCCACGCTGCCACCGATACCGATGACGTAGGGGAGCGGACGTGGAGCTGTTCCAAGAAAGGTATGGGTCACCGTCGTCAGCGAACGAGTAGCCACGACGTGCAGATTGATCAACCTGCTCAAGGCCAGATAGATCTGTTCAACTTCGTCGAGGTCGAGCCGTTCGTTTATGCCGCGCACTTCTTCGATGTCGTGCTCGTTGAGCGTCAAGGGCGTCGCATCACGAAGCGCTGCCCACGACTCACGATCAAAGTGCTCAAAGCGGTCTGCCATCGATACATACTTTGGTCGAGAACAACCGATCGAACCGAATCCGACGACGCCCCTTGTCACATGCTGTTGACGATGTGGCTAGAACTACGACAGAGTGCCTTCATGGATGCTGACCACAAAGCAAAGCTCGCCCAAGGAAGGCGCGACGCCCGGGCGGTAAAGGCGTATCTCGAATTTCTGGAATCGAATCGACCAAAGCGAGGACGTCGCCGTACCGAGGAAAGCATCGCTGCTCGCCTCAGCGTGATCGACTCTGAAATTGAGGGGGCGTCGCCACTGGCTCGGCTAAACCTCTATCAGGAGCAGACCGACCTAGCCGAAGAGCTCGAGGCGATGAAGTCTCGCGTCGACGGCACCGAGTTACGAGCCGCCTTTGTTGAAGCCGCGGCGCGCTATGGCGAGTCAAAGGGCATTCAAAAGGCAGCGTTTCGCCAAATGGGCGTCGATGCGGCCACCATTCGAGAAGCCAAGATCCGCTAAGCACCCGCCTGGCGCCGAGAAGCTCCGCCATAGGGCCTCTCGACGCCGAGGTGTAACGCTCTCGAGCATCCGTCGAGGAATACGGTTCACATCAGCCTGACGTGGTCCAATCTGGACCGTATTGCCTCGACGGCTCGAGCTGTATCGAATAGGTAATCGATGCAACGGGACCGGGCCACAAGTACCCCCTAATCTTCGGGTCGAACCCCTGATTTCTTGAACGCAAAAGGCCGATCTGGGCCTTTTATTATCGTTTCGTAACAAGATGTCTCTAATTTGACAATGCGATTCCCCTCAATGTTGAGGGTGGACTTGTCGACTCTAAAACATGGGCTGGTTTGTCTATGGAGCGTCGAAGCCTGATGAAGCTGAGGACTTCGATGTGGCGATTCGTGAGTTGGCGCAAACAATGTTGCCAATGGGGTCGGCGGTTGAAGAGGTCGAAGGTGACGCACTGCGTATCGGCGGTGTCACTACCCATCTAACGAACCTTCGCCGAGCATGGGTGGAGCAACTCGCCCAAGATCGAGTTCCGTGGCTTGAGCGAACCGTTCAGGCCCTCTTGTCTCGTCAACCGATGCCAGAGGCCGTTGATCTATCGCGCCTACGACCATCGGTAAGTTCGGTCAATGCTTTGGGACTCAACTCGTTGTCCGCGATGCTCGCTGCGAGCCCGGACGCGAAAGACGACGTACCCCACCAGCCGATCGCCGGGGACTTCACCTGGACAGTCGTATGGGACACGCCGGCGATCATGGAACGTATCGACGCCGACCAGATCGAGACCTGGGGATTGTCGTTCGACGACCTCTTGGAGACCGCCAAGCGCAATCTCGCTATGGCGCCGTTCCTCGGTTGGGACGTGGTCGACGGTCGCATCTTCGCTCCCAAGGGCATAGATGACTACGACGGTGCTCGAGTCTTCCTTCCTGGCCAGCTCGACTTCTTGCCCTTCGATGAAGAACGGGTGGTATTTCATCCGACCCGTCCGAGTTGCGCCGTCATGTCGGTAGACGACGATGAGGCCATTGCGGTGGCTGCGGAACAGGCCCTACGACATGTGGGAGCCGCCAACCGGGTGAGCTTGTCGCCCGTTGTTGGTCACACAGGAAACTGGCGCCCACTGCGGCTCGAACCCGATCATCGCGCCTACCGGGACTGGTCGAGGCTCGTTACCTACGATTTGGCGGCAGCCTATGAGACCCAGCATCGCCTACTGGAGCCATCACTAGGCGAGACGGTGTTTGCTGCGAGTTACGTTCCGATCGAACAATCCAACGGCGCGCTGTCGTCGTACTGCACGTGGACCCGAGGGGTGGAAAGCCTGCTTCCCGAGGCCGAACGACTCGCGTTCTATGAAGAAGGCGTCGAACCGTTCTTGGTGCCATGGGACCACGCCCTCGAGGTTTGTGGCCATCTCATGGAACGGACCGATCACTCGCCTGCGAGATGGCGCGTCGTCGACTTCCCGACTCAAACCGAACTCGAAATCCTTCGACGCTCAGCGATGTAGCTAGCGTCCGTTGCCTAGTGCTGGGCGTGTTGTGGCCAGTCGTTCAGGAGTGGGATCGACGAGTTATCTGCGGTGTCTCGCACGTTGAGAACCTGATGAAGCTGGATCTCGTTGCGCTCGAAGGCGACGGCGGAACCAGCCATGTAGAGCCGCCAAACCATTGCCCGGCCACGACCTACCTCGGCCACCGCGGTTTCCCAGTTGGCTTCCAGGTTCGTCACCCAGTTACGAAGCGTCTTGGCGTAGTGCAGACGGAACGACTCCATGTGTCGAGACTCAAAACCCGACTCTTGCATGGCGCTGATCGTGACGCCGACCTCGTGTAGTTCGCCATCGGGGAAGACGTAGCGCTGGATGAAGCCTTTGTCGCCGAGTCCGTCGAAGTTGGCGGATCGACTGATCGCATGGTTGAGGAAGCGACCGTTGGGCGTCAGGAGCTTTCGAGCCTGAGAGAAGTAACGACGGAGTTCCGCCGGGCCACCGACGTGTTCGGACATGCCGATCGAACTGATCGCGTCGTAGGGGCCATCGGGAACATCGCGGTAGTCCTGCACACGGATTTCGACTTGGTCGGCTAGCCCCGCGTCCGTCACGCGCTTGCGTGCCCGTTCGGCTTGTTCGACCGAAATGGTCACGCCGACGGCGTTCACGCCGTAGTGCTGGGCTGCGTGCATAACCATCGAACCCCAGCCGCAGCCGATATCGAGTAGCCGCATGCCGGGTTGCAGGTTCAGTTTTCGACAAACCAAATCGTGCTTGTTGGCCTGGGCCGTGACGAGATCGTCGGTGTCGGTCTCAAAGACCGCGCAGCTATAGGTCATCGCCGGCCCGAGGACCATGTCATAAAAGTCGTTGGAGACGTCGTAGTGCGACGAGATCGCTGCCGCATCTCGGGCCCGGGAGTGGAGTCGTCCCTTCAGGACGATCTCTTCGGGTGGTGGCGGGAGGCGGGTGAGGTCACGAAGGTCACGCACGTTCTCGATGCCGATCAGCTTCGCGGCGGACTTGGCCATCGCCATGTCGAGCGTTGGCTTCGCTACCTGACCGTTGACTTCGAACACCCCGAAGATGTCACCGTGGATCTCGATCTCTCCGGCGATGATCGCCCGGGAGAACCCGATCTCTTGGCCACGGGCCGCAATGATTCGCTGAATCGCATCCTTCGACAGGATGTCGATGTGGGTCGCGGCATCGGGAGGACCCATGTCGGTCCCGTCATATGCCGTCACTCGGACGGGCGGGTTTTCCCCGATAAGAGAGGTAATTAGGTCTTGTACGCGCATTGCTACTTACTTTCCCCGCGAAACTCTCGCGTTTCCGTAGGCAAATGGTCGCGCAAAGTAGTCGCGAGCGGCAAAACGGGAACTGGTTAAACCGCGGTGGAGCTGGTGCGCGGTCGGGCAACGCGCTCGAAAGGACTAGTTCGTGAGAACGTGAGGCCCTGTGGCTGGCGCGGATTCTGGCGCTCGACGAACGGGGGACTTTGCGATCGCCACGCGTGGCAAGTCGCTATTGACACTCTCGAGAAGCGCCGAAAGCTTGGTGTTGATTTGTTCGAGGCGAGCGGCCCGAAGCTGGGACTGCAGTGCCCGTGCCCGCGCTTGACGCGCGCCTTGTTCCAAACCTTGATCTCGCCGATCTCCAGAATTCATCGCTCGCGCCCTACCCCATGTCCGCCTGTACCTACTGCACAACATAATAGATGCCGCGATGGTACCTCTACGAGTGCTGCAGCACCTAAATATGGTGGGTCTGGGGCATTGGCCTGATCACGTGATTCGCTCGCGCGGTCACCGAGAGCGGACAAATTGATCACATCGAGTTGGAGACATCGGAGCTCTTAGCTAGGGTTACGGGCTGTGCGTTCGACGTTTGCGTCAAGCAGACAGCCGAACATCTGAGTCTCTCAGAACACAATCGACGTCTCGCAAGGCCTCCGGGAACCAGCGGGCACAACCGAAAACTCGCTCCGCTGGGCCATGCCCATGCGGAGCGTTCGCGTGAGCGGGCTGTATTAACAGCTTCCTCCCATGAACTTCCACAAGGAACGAGAGCCATGGCCACCAAAGCCATCGTTGGTGAAAAACTGGGAATGACGCAGGTCTGGCGCGACGACAAGGTCGTCCCCGTGACCGTGCTCAAGGTGACGCCGGTTCGAGTGGTGCAGATAAAGCACCCCGAGACCGACGGATACTCCGCACTCCAGGTCGCCATCGGCAGTCAAAAAGAACATCGCGTCACCAAGCCTTTGCAGGGCGCTTACGAAAAGGCCGGCGTAGAGCCGGGCCGTAAGTTGGTTGAATTGCGCCTCGACGACGTGAGTGAATTCACCGTCGGCCAAGAGATCGGTGCTGACGTCCTCGCTGAAGGCGACCTTGTCGATGCCACTGGCGTCAGCAAGGGTCAAGGCTTCACCGGCGTTATGAAGCGACACAACTTCAAAGGCCAACGAGCCAGCCACGGTGCACACCGTGTTCACCGCATGCCTGGCTCCGTCGGACAATGCGCAACCCCCGGTCGCATCTTCAAGGGCAAGAAGATGGCAGGACGCAGTGGTGGCATCAAGGTCACCACGCAGAACCTGATCGTCGTCGAAGCCAACGCCGAAGAGAACTTGGTCTTGGTCAAGGGGAACGTGCCCGGTCCTAAGGGCGGCACGATTCTGCTCCGCAACGCAGCGAAGAAGTCGGAGGAAAGCTGATGGCATCAGTTGACGTAAAGAGCATCGCTGGCAAGTCCGCCGGCAGTGCAACCCTCGATGACAACATCTTTGGCATCGAGCCGAACATCCCGGTGATGCACCAGGTCGTGACCGCCCAGTTGGCAGCACGACGTGCAGGTACGCACTCCACGAAGACTCGCGCTGAGCGTCGTGGTGGTGGCGCAAAGCCGTGGCGCCAGAAGGGCACCGGCCGAGCTCGCCAGGGTTCGATCCGTTCGCCGCAATGGCGTGGTGGTGGCGTCGCTCACGGCCCAAAGCCCCGTGACTACAGCCAGAAGACCCCCAAGAAGATGATCAAGCTCGCGCTTCGTTCGGCCCTGTCGGACCGAGCTGCAGACGGCAAGGTCATCGTGGTCGACTCGTTCGACTTCAGCGCACCAAAGACCTCTGATGCCGTCGCCGCAATCGATGCGCTCGGTCTTGGCGATGAAGGTCGCATCTTGATCGTGCTCGGCGATGACGATGTCAACGCAGCTCTGAGCTTCCGAAACATTCCAAACGTGCATGCGCTTCCCGCTGGTGAGCTCAACGCCTACGACGTGTTGGTAAGCGACTCGGTGGTCTTCAGCCAGGCAACCCTGCCTGTCGCTGACGCACCCAAGCCCAAGAAGGCAAAGCCAGCACCAACCCCGGCGCCAGCTGAGGCCAGCGCCGACGAAGTAGCTGACACAGCTACAGAGGAAGAGGAGTAGCCCAATGGCAGTCGACCTTCGTGATGTGTTGCTCGAGCCAGTGGTTTCGGAGAAGAGCTACACCCTTCTTGAGGACAACGTCTACACCTTTAACGTTGCTCCAGATGCCACCAAGCCAGAGATCAAACAAGCCGTCGAAACCCTCTTCGAGGTGACGGTACTCAAGGTGAACACCCTGAACCGCAAGGGTAAGCGTGTCCGTGACCGTCGGTCCGGAAAAATGAACGTCCGCAGCGGCGCCAAGCGAGCGATGGTCACGCTCGTCGATGGCGATGAGATCGACCTTTTCGAGGTGTAAGCAATGGCTCTTCGCAAGCGTAAGCCCACAAGTCCTGGACGCCGTTTCCAAACGTCATCGGACTTCTCAGAGATCACTAAGACCACCCCGGAACGGTCCTTGCTCGACAGCAAGTCCCGCTCGGGCGGTCGCAACAACTACGGCCGTAAGACCAGTCGCCATCGCGGTGGCGGTCACAAGAAGCAATACCGCATCATCGATTTCAAGCGGAACAAGGACGGCGTGCCGGCCAAGGTCGCGGCCGTCGAGTACGACCCAAACCGAAGCTGTCGCATTCTCCTGTTGCACTTCCACGATGGTGAGAAGCGCTACATCCTCGCACCTGAGGGTGTGCAGGTTGGCGAGACCTTGCAAAACGGTCAGGGATCAGAGATCAAGCCCGGCAATGCGTTGCCACTTCGCTACATCCCTGTCGGAACCACGGTCCACAACGTCGAGCTGCAACCTGGCGGTGGCGGCAAGCTCAGCCGTTCGGCTGGGTCGAGCGTGCAGTTGGTCGCAAAAGACGGCCCACACGCAATTATTCGCCTGCCGAGCACCGAGATGCGTCGTGTTCCGATCGATTGTCGTGGCACCGTTGGTGTTGTCGGCAACGCCGAGCACGAGCTCATCAAGATCGGTAAGGCCGGTCGTAACCGTTGGAAGGGCAAGCGTCCACAGACCCGTGGTGTTGCAATGAACCCGGTCGACCACCCTCACGGTGGCGGCGAGGGTAAGACATCGGGTGGTCGCCATCCGGTATCGCCATGGGGCAAGCCAGAGATGCGGACCCGCAAAGATAAGTTGTCGTCCGATCAGATGATCATTCGCCGTCGCCGCAAGCGCGGATCGCGACGGTAGAGGGATAGAAGAACATGCCACGCAGTCTGAAAAAGGGTCCATTCGTCGACGAGCATCTGCTCAAGAAGATCGATGCCCTAAACGAGAAGAACGAAAAGCAGGTCGTCAAGACCTGGTCCCGTCGTTCGACAATCATCCCCGACATGCTCGGCCACACCTTGGCCGTGCACGACGGTCGCAAGCACGTACCGGTGTATGTCACCGAAGCGATGGTCGGCCACAAGCTGGGCGAGTTCGCGCCAACGCGAACCTTTAAGTTCCACGCTGGTCAAGAACGAGGTGCACGTCGATGACCGGAGCAAAGACCAACGAGCGTCCGGGCACCCGGGCCTCGGTCAAGCACGTTCGCGTGTCGGCCTACAAAGCTCGTGAGATCCTCAACCAGATCCGCGGAATGCATGTTGGTGACGCCGCCGATTACCTCGAGCTCTGCGAGCGCGGCGTAAGCGAACCGATCACCAAGTTGCTCGACTCCGCTGTTGCAAACGCCGAGCACAACGATCTCCAAGACGCTGAAGAGCTATTCGTATCGGCGTGCTACGCAGACGAAGGACCAACGCTCAAGCGTTGGCGTCCTCGTGCTCGTGGCCGCGCCACCAAGATCCGCAAGCGCACCTGCCACATGACGATCATCGTCAGCCGCATGGAAGAGGACAAGCTCGAAGTTCGCCGCAATCGCGCCGAACGCCGTGACTCCGGTAGGTCAAACCGCGCCGATCGTTCAGCTCGAGTGGCTGCATCGAAGGGCGACGAGGCAGACGCACCGGATGAGCAAAGCGCTGACGAAGAAGTCTCCGCAGCGGTTGGCACGCTTGGCAATCCTGCCGAGGGCGACAACCCCTACGGCGACGGAAGCCACGTTGCATTGGACGATGACTCCATGCCAGAGGGCTTCCCGGTCAAGGGCAACGCCGACAGCGGCAAATTCCACCAACCTGACGGTCGTTGGTACGAAAACACCGTCGCAGAGGTCTGGTTCGCAGACGCCGCAGCCGCTGAAGCTGCTGGCTTCATCGAAGCGGGCACCAAAGCCTCCCAAACGGATGAGGAAGAGTAACTAATGGGCCAAAAGATCAACCCGTACGGCTTCCGCCTTGGTGTCACCACCGACTGGAAGAGCCGTTGGTTCGCTAGCCGCGAGGACTACGCGAACTTCATCATCGAAGACAGCGACATTCGAACCTTCATCATGAAGGATCTGCCGCACGCGGCGATCAGTCGTATCGAAATCGAGCGCAAGTCCAGCCGTGACAGCCTCCGAGTAGATGTGCACACTGCACGTCCCGGAATCGTCATCGGTCGCAAAGGCGCTGAAGCCGACCGTCTGCGTCAAGGTCTTGCGAAGATCACCGGCAACAACAAGGTGCAGCTCAACATCCAGGAGATCAAGAATCCTGAACTGGATGCTGCGCTGATCGCCCAGGGTGTTGCTGACCAGCTTCAAGGCCGTGTGGCTTTCCGTCGTGCCATGAAGCGCGCCGTACAGAACGCACAAAAGGCTGGCGCTCTCGGCATTCGTGTCCAGAGCTCGGGCCGCCTCGGCGGATCAGAAATGGCACGCCGCGAGTGGTACCGCGAAGGACAGGTTCCGCTTCACACACTTCGCGCAGAGATCGATTACGGCTTCCGCGAAGCTCACACCGCTGCAGGACGCATCGGCGTGAAGGTTTGGATCTACACCGGCGAACGCCTGCCGTACAAGAGCGAAGCGCAGACCAAGATCGAGCGCGAAGCCGCTATGGCTGTCGGCGAGACCTCCGGTCAGAACCGACCTCGCCAAGTCGTGTCCAGCTCTGCTGCACCACGCAAGCCGGCTGAAGGCGCCGCCGAAGGCGAAGCGGTCGAAGAGGTTAAGCCACTCGTACCCGAAGCAGATCCCGAGTTCGAGAAGCTGCTCGCAGCTGAAGAAGAGATTGACGCATCTACCCGCACGAAGGACGAAGCTTTGAACTTCCGTCCTGGCGATGCGGATTAGAGAGTAGGTAGCACAATGTTGATGCCCCGTAAGGTTGCACACCGTAAACATCACCGTGGCCGCTTGCGCGGAAACGCCAAGGGCGGCACCGAAGTCACCTTTGGCGACTACGGATTGCAGGCCCTCGAGCCCGGTTGGATCACCGCTCGCCAGATCGAGGCAGCACGTATCGCCATGACCCGTCACATCAAGCGTGGTGGCAAGGTCTGGATCAACGTGTTCCCGGACAAGCCAGTTACCGAGAAGCCTGCTGAAACCCGCATGGGTTCAGGCAAGGGCAACCCGGAACGTTGGGTCGCTGTAGTGCGTCCCGGCAAGGTTCTGTTCGAGCTCAGCTACGGCGACGAAGAGATCGCTCGCGCCGCTATCGAGCGTGCCATCCAGAAGCTGCCGATCAAGGCCAAGTTCGTAAAGCGCGAGGAGGGCTTCTAATGGCAAAGGGTAAGAAGCTGGCTGAGTTGTCAGACGGTGACCTGTTGACCCGGCTCGATGAACTATCCGACGAGTTGTTCAACCTGCGGTTCCAAAACGCCACAGGCCAGCTCACGAACGTTAAACGCCTCGGCCAGGTCCGCAAGGACAAGGCCCGAGTGCTCACCGAATTGCGAGCCCGCGAGATTGCTGCGGCTGAAGCAATAGAAGAAGAAGCTGAGGTCGCCTCATGAGCGATGTAGAAGAAGCAACCGAAGAGGTCGCAGAAGAGACTGCGGTCGTCGAGGAAGCTCCCGCAACAGAGGCCGCCCCGGCAGCAGCTGTCAGCGAGGAAGACGAAGGCCGCCAGAACCCTCGCAAGATCCGCGAAGGTGTGGTCGTGTCGACCTCGATGGATAAGACCATCGTTGTTGAGGCCATCGACCGCGTGCGTCACCGACGCTACGCAAAGACCGTGCAGCGCTCGAACAAGTTGTTCGCTCACGACGAGACCAACGACGCCAATGTTGGCGATCGTGTACGTATCCAGGAGACTCGCCCGCTCTCGAAGCGCAAGCGCTGGCGCCTGGTCGACGTGATCGAGAGGGCTCGCTAATGATTCAGCAGGAATCTCGCCTCAAGGTCGCCGACAACTCCGGCGCCCGAGAAATTTTGTGCATCAAGGTGCTCGGTGGAACACGCCGACGCTATGCGAGCATCGGTGACGTCATCGTCGCCACGGTAAAGGACGCCAACCCAGGCGCTGCCGTCAAGAAGGGCGAAGTCGTCAAGTGCGTCGTCGTCCGTGTGAAGAAAGAAATTCGTCGCGCCGATGGCAGTTACATCCGGTTCGACGAGAACGCAGCTGTGCTCATCAACGAGCAAAGCCAGCCGCGTGGAACCCGCATCTTCGGCCCGGTAGGACGTGAGCTTCGTGACAAGAAGTTCATGCGTATCGTGTCGCTTGCTCCGGAGGTCCTCTAAATGAAGATCCGTAAAGGTGACAAGGTCCAGGTGCTCTCGGGCAAGGACAAGGGCAAGACCGGTGAGGTCATGTTCTCGTTCCCGGAGAAGGACACCGTGATCGTCGAAGGCGTCAACCTGATGAAGAAGCATCAGCGACCTCTCGGCGAGGGCAACCCGGGCGGGATTATCGACATCGACATGCCAATGCATGTCAGCAACGTCGCAATCCTCAGCCCCAAAGACGGCAAGCCAACTCGCGTTGGTTTCAAGATTCTCGAAGATGGCACCAAGGTGCGCATCTGTAAGCGCACGGGAGCTGAACTGTAATGGCAGCAACAATTACCGGGCCAACGCTCAAGCAGCAGTACTACGGGGAAATCCAAGCAAAGCTCAAGGATGAACTCGATCTGCCCAACATCATGATGGTGCCCAGGCTCGACAAGATCTCGGTCAACATGGGTGTTGGTGAAGCTGCCCTCAACAAGAAGGCACTCGAAGGGGCACTCGTTGACCTTTCGATCATCACCGGCCAAAAGCCGGCCCCTACCAAGGCCAAGAAGAGCATCGCGAGCTTCAAGCTTCGCGAAGGCCAAACCATCGGTGCTCGTGTGACGCTTCGCGGCGATCGCATGTATGAGTTCCTGGAGCGTGTCATCTCGCTCGCAACACCTCGAATCCGTGACTTTCGCGGATTGCCGTCGAAGAGCTTCGACGGACGAGGCAACTACACCTTCGGCGTTACCGAGCAGTTGATCTTCCCGGAGATCAGCTACGACAGCGTCGACACCGTCCGCGGGATGGACATCACCATTGTCACTACCGCAACCAACAACGAGCAGGGCAAGGCCTTACTCGATGCATTTGGATTCCCATTCCGAAAGGCAGGCCAGTAATGGCAAAAAAGGCGCTCATAAACAAGCAGCAGAAGACACCGAAGTTCAAGGTTCGCGCCTACACCCGCTGCCGCGTATGCGGCCGCCCGCGCAGTGTGTACAAGAAGTTCGGTCTCTGCCGTATCTGTCTCCGTGAGATGGGACATGCCGGCGAGATTCCGGGTCTCAAGAAGGCCAGCTGGTAGGGGAGGAGACGACTTATGACAATGACCGACCCCATCGCTGACATGTTCACTCGTATTCGCAACGCGAACACGGCCATGCACGACGATGTTTCAATGCCATCTTCGAAGCTGAAGGAAACCCTTGCGGACCTCCTGAAGTCCGAGGGTTACATCACCGACTTTGCGGTGGCAGATAACCCGACGGGCCCAGGGCGAATCCTGAGCATCGATATGAAGTACTCACCGGAGCGCAAGCGCGTGATTTCGGGCCTCACCCGAGTCAGCAAGCCTGGCCTCCGGGTGTATCGCAAATCCAACGAGGTACCTCGTGTCCTCGGCGGTCTCGGTGTTGCCGTGCTGTCGACGAACCGTGGACTCATGACCGACCGCGAAGCTCGCCGTCGCCGCATCGGCGGCGAAGTGCTCGCATACGTCTGGTAGGTAGCCATGTCTCGTATTGGAAACACACCTATTGCTGTGCCGGACGGCGTTGACGTATCTGTCTCCGGACAGGATGTGACCGTCAAGGGTTCAAAGGGCGAGCTATCGATCACGCTCCCCGGCGACACCACGGCATCGGTCGACGAAGGTGTTGTCACCTTGGTTCGTCCAGATGACACCAGCCCATCGAAGGCAATGCACGGCTTGAGCCGCACACTGGTCAACAACATGATCATCGGCGTCAGCGAGGGCTTCCAGAAGAAGCTCGAGATCGTCGGCGTTGGTTACCGTGCAGCAGCCAAGGGTAAAGATGCTCTCGAGATGCAGCTCGGTTTCAGCCACCCGGTGCACATCAAGGCTCCCGAAGGCATCGAGTTTGAGGTGCCTCAGCAGACCGAGATCATCATCAAGGGCATCGACAAGCAGCTCGTTGGTCAGGTAGCGGCCGATATCCGCAAGTGGCGTAAGCCCGAGCCATACAAGGGCAAGGGCATCAAGTACGAGGGTGAGCACATCATCCGCAAGGCCGGAAAGGCTGCGAAGTAATGGCAAAGAACTATTCTGCCGAGCGTCGCCGTCAGCGTGAGCGCCGTCACTACCGAGTTCGCAAGAACGTCATAGGTACGAACGAACGTCCACGTCTCGCGGTATTTCGTTCGAACAAGCACATCGTCGCTCAGGTGATCGATGATGCCGAGGGCAAGACCCTCGCTTCGGCTTCTACCCATGAGAAGTCTTGGGATGGCCGCGGCAACACCGTTGAGGCCGCCACGAAGGTCGGTGCTCTTCTCGGCGAACGTGCAAAAGGCGCTGGCGTGTCCACCGTCGTATTTGATCGAGGCGGCTATCTGTACCACGGGCGCGTTGCCGCCCTGGCTGATGCTGCTCGCGAAGCAGGACTGGAGTTCTGATGGCGTACCAAGACAACAAACGAAACGATGATCGTGAAAACGAAGGTGGCCTTCGTGACTCGCGAGTCATCCACATCAACCGTGTAGCCAAGGTCGTCAAGGGTGGTCGTCGCTTTAGCTTCACCGCTCTCGTCGTAATCGGCGACGGCGCCGGCCAGGTTGGCCTCGGTTATGGCAAAGCCAAAGAGGTTCCCCTCGCAATTCAGAAGGGCACCGAAGAAGCCAAGCGCAACTTGTTCGCCGTACCGCTCGCCGGTGGCACCATCGTGCACCCGGTTCTCGGTGAGATGGGTGCCGGTCAGGTACTGCTCAAGCCCGCTGCTCCCGGTACTGGTGTAATCGCTGGTGGCGCTGCTCGCGCCATCCTCGAAGAAGCAGGCATCCAAGACGTGCTGTGCAAGTCGATCGGTTCGCCGAACCACATCAACGTGGCTCGCGCGACCATTGCGGGCTTGCAGGACCTCAAGCGCCCTGACGAGATTGCTCGTCTGCGTGGCCTCGACCCCGAAGAGTTCGTACCCGCCGGCCTGCTCCAGGCGTACAAAGAATCCCAACGAGACAGCTCTGGCCCTGCCGCAGCTGGTGTCGTACGCGGATCCTGATTCGAGGAATCGAAATGGCAGATCTGGAAATCACACAAGTTCGCTCGACCATTGGGACCAAGCCCAAGCAGCGCGGCACGATTCGTGCGCTCGGCCTTGGTCGCATCGGACGGACCGTCACGAAGCCCGATACCCCTGAGGTTCGCGGCATGATCAGCCGGGTCCCGCACCTGGTCAAAGTTAGGCAGGCCTAGTCATGGCGATTAAAGTTCACGATCTCAAGCCAGCAGATGGCTCCCGCAAGAACGCAAAGCGCAAGGGTCGCGGTATCGGTGGCAAGGGCGGCAAGACCGCAGGCCGCGGTACCAAGGGCCAGCACTCGCGTGGTCGCGGCAAGGTTCGCGTCGGCTTCGAGGGCGGTCAGATGCCCCTGCACAAGCGTGTTCCGAAGCTGCGCGGCTTCACCAACCCGTTCCGGGTTGAGTACCAGCCGATCAACCTCGACAGCATCGCTGAAGCTGGATTGAGCGAAGTTTCGCCGGAAAGCCTCTACGAGGCTGGCCTCGTAGGTAAGAACGCATTGGTCAAGATTCTTGGTCGTGGCGACGCTCCGAGCGGCGTGACGGTCAAGGCTCACGCCTTCTCTAAGAGCGCTGAAGAAGCCATTACGGCTGCCGGGGGCTC
Organism: uncultured Acidimicrobiales bacterium; assembly: GCA_964612655.1. Classification (GTDB taxonomy): domain Bacteria; phylum Actinomycetota; class Acidimicrobiia; order Acidimicrobiales; family SHLQ01; genus SHLQ01. The sequence goes on from CAZTDG010000008.1 coordinate 25,837, forward strand.
CATCGAGGTGCTTCCAAAGCCATGGGGCGATTCGCCTCGTCCGCCCGCTAAGGGCAACCAGCACACCAACCGATAGGCAAGCCGAACTTTCTCTCACCCGGTTTTTCGGACATGTTCACCACGGCCCGCGCGGCGCTGGTGGGCAGCTTCAGGTACCGTGGTAAGGGTCTACTCCAGAGGATTTCTCGTGGTTTCACGTATCGCCAACATGTTTCGGGTACCGGATCTCCGGTTCAAGATTCTTTTCACCCTCGCGATGATCGGGCTGTACCGCCTGGGCTCGTTCATCCCGGCACCGGGTATCGACACGCTCGCTGTTCAGCAGCTTCGTGAGAGTTCCGAGCAGCAGGGCGGCATCATTGCCTACGTTCAGCTGTTCTCCGGTGGCGGTCTGACGACCTTTGCCATCTTTGCTCTTGGAGTGCTTCCCTACATCACCGCATCGATCATCATGCAGGTGTTGGGCGTAGTGGTTCCACGTATTGAGCAGTGGCAACAGCAGGGTGCTGTTGGTCAGCGCAAGATCACGCAGTGGACGCGTTACCTCACGATCGCAATCGCCGTCATCCAGTCGACGTCGTTCGCTTTCTTGTTCAACCGTGCAGACGGCCTCGGCGGCGGCTTCGTCCTCCTGCCGAAGTTCAACGTCTTCACCGTTCTCCTCGTTGTACTCACCCTCACCGCAGGAACCGCCTTGGTTATGTGGATGGGCGAGCTCATTACCCAGCGCGGTATCGGCAACGGCATGTCGCTGATTATCTTCGCTTCGATCGTTAGCCAGTTCCCGGCACAGTTCTCGACCCTCTGGACCAACCAGGGCATCGCAGCGGTTATCTCATTCACCATCATCTTGTCGATCGCACTCGTCGGCATCGTGTTCGTAGAGAACGGCCAGCGTCGTATCCCGGTCAACTTCGCAAAGCGTGTAGTCGGGCGCAAGATGTACGGCGGACAGAGCACTTACATCCCGCTCAAGGTCAACCAATCGGGCGTTATCCCAATCATCTTCGCAAGCTCGGTTCTGTACCTGCCAAACCTCATCGCAGTTGCACTCCCAGACACCGGTTGGGGCAACGCTGTTCGTAACTTCGTCGACCGCAACCTGGTCGATCCGACCGCACTGCTCTACATCATCGTGTTCGGCTTCATGATCGTCGGATTCGCCTACTTCTACACCGCGATCACCTTCGATCCTGCCAAGCAGGCTGACACCATCCGTAAGCAGGGTGGCTTCATCCCTGGTATTCGTCCTGGTCCCCAGACCGAGCACTACCTGCAGCGCATTCTCACCCGCATCACCTTGCCAGGTGCGTTGTTCATCGCTGCTGTGGCTCTGCTGCCCAACCTCATCATGACCGCTATCGGGTTCGATCTCGATCCTGGTCACGGCGGTGGCTTGGGTGCCGCAGGCTTCGGATTCATCGGTATTTCGATCCTGATCGCCGTAGGCGTAGCGCTCGAAACCATGAAGCAAATCGACAGCCAGCTCACCATGCGTAACTATGAAGGCTTCCTCGCAAAGAAGAAGTAGCCTCAAACGGCTAGTTCCGGAATAGTTATAGGAGAGCTCGTCAATGGCACCACGCATCGTCGTCCTTGGGCGTCAAGGTGCGGGCAAAGGCACGCAATGTGCCAAGCTCGTCGAAAAATTTGGGGTCGTTCACGTTTCCACTGGTGACATGTTGCGTGCCGCTGTTGCTGCAGGGACACCACTTGGGCAACGAGCCGAAGCCATCATGCAAGCGGGAGACCTCGTCCCCGACGAACTGATGATCGGTATCGTGGCTGCCCGTCTGGCTGAAGACGACATCATGGAAAACGGTGTGCTGCTCGACGGGTTCCCCCGGACCCCTGGGCAAGCCGATGCTCTGAAGGCGTTCTTCGATGAGCAAGGCGAGTCGTTGACCGCAGCGCTCAACATCGATGTACCTCTCGATGAGGTCAAGACACGGATGATGGCACGAGGTCGCGAAGACGACACTGAAGAGAGCATCAGTCGTCGCCTCGAACTCTATGAAGAGCAAACCGCCCCGTTGATCGACTGGTTCGCAGCCCGCGACCTCCTGATCATCGTTAACGGACTCGGCGACGAAGACGAAGTCTTCACCCGAGTAGAAGGCGCACTGGCGCTCTAATCCCACGCCGCGGTCGCAATCCGTCGGCTAGAGCCTCCTCGATGCTCGGCGGTTGGCCGGAGGCCGCGTCCGCCCGCACCGGCTCCGCAGCTGCGGGCTCGCTGGTTGTTGCTCGGCGGCTGTAGAGCCGATTACTCGCTGCGGCGTATTGGCTTCGCGGTGTGCGAGTTCGGCGCAGCCGACACTCGGTTAGCGAAGGTCGGGCTTTGTTACGTCGGTCCGACGCGGAACCATCTGGCGTTTCCGTGGCTGTGGATGGGTTCGAGGCCGATGTCTTCGAACCAGGGGAGCCGGCTTCCTGATTTCACGACCACCCATCGACGCGCCACGCGTTGGGCCCGCTCGACCCATTCCTGGTCGAGGGTGGTTTCGTTGGCGACAGAACGCAGCAGGCTGAACGAAGCGTCGGAGCTCTTGGGCGTTTCGAACATCGGGTCGATCAGCACGACATCGGCCGATTGAGCCGGTTGGGTTGCGAGCCAGTCACGGGCGTCGGCGTGCACCAGGGTGATGTTTGCCGCTTCGAGCTCGATAGCTCCATCGAACTCGGCTAGCGGCGCATTCTCATCGGCCATGTGGAACAGCGCCGGGCTAGCTTCGAGAGCGGTTAGCGACCCGGTGGGTCCGATGATGTGGGCAGCGACCACGGCGTCGCGCCCGAGACCGTAGGTGCAGTCGACGATGACATCGCCGTTGCGCAGATCCCCGGCGCGGATCAGCGGATCGCTCTCGCCGGCCGCAATGTGGCGAAGTCGAATTGCGGCGGTGCTGAGATTCGTTCGAAGCTGACCGCCCGCCGTCGAGATGTTGACACCCTCGGCAGCGAAGAGGAGCACGGCGTCCGCTCGGTCGTAGATCCGCGACATCGGGTCCTTGCGGCGGTCATAGAACGGCAATCCCCACTCGCCAGCTCGCATCATCGCCAGTTCTTGAATGTCGGGCGACGCCTTCAAACTGGTGGTGACCGCCAATGGTTCGGTCATGTGCTTCGGTGCGGGACGGGCGAGTTCACGAGTGTCTTGTGGATTTACGAGGCGCCTTGGCTCACCGAGACGATCGCTATGCCGACGACCAGCAAGACACCCAAGACGATAAACGCGAGGATGGCCGTGCCGATGATGCCAATGACCTTGCCTGCGGTAGCCATGTCTCGTTTGGAAGGGTCACGCCGTCCTGCGTCGATGGCTTCGGTTTCCTGACGCCCGTAGTACCAGGCGACGGGGGAGAGCACGCCACAAACAAACAAACCAAGAATGCTCAGCACTAGAGCGACCACGGCCTTGGATTCTTCGGGGTATACCGCCGGTGGGCCTGGTGTTGGGTAGGGAACCTGTCGAGGGGGAGTGGGGCTGTCGTTCGGGGGCGTACCTGAGGGGTCGGAGAATCCTTGGCCGCTGTCATCTGGTTCGAAAGGATCCATCGCCATGTTGTAGCAGACTCAGCCCCAGCCGAGTTCGTGTAGACGGTCGTCGTCGATTCCAAAGTGATGGGCGATCTCGTGCACGACGGTGATCTGGATTTCTTCGACCAGCTCGTCGATGCTTTGGCACATTTCGCACAGCGGGAGCCGGTAGATCGTTATCTGATCGGGGAGCTCCATTAGCCCGTAGGAATCACGTTCGGTGAGCGGAACTCCCTCGTAGAGGCCTAGCAAATCTGACTCTTCGGGATGCCGGTCTTCTACTAGCACCACCACATTTTCAACAAAAGACATCAAACGTTCATCGATTGATGTGATTGATTCCACCACATGTCGGTTAAATGTGTCGATAGGGATGTACTCCACGCATCCGATGGTAGAACTTGGATTCCCAAGTTGGCGGGTTTCCATCACACCGGCGGGTTACACACACCTAGCACGAAGGAATTTGCCGCACATGTCCGGTCATGTTGACTCCGCCTCAAGCACGGCGCAGGATTTCCTCCGACGGCCGCGCTTCATCATCGGCCAGAGGCGGCGCCAGCACTACCGAGACCGGTTGTTTCGAGAAGCGCAGGACTCCCCAAATGGCGGTCGCCATCCCGACTACGTGGGAGTGGGTGTTCAGCGTGCAGGCACTTCTCGCTGGCACTCGATGATCACCGCTCATCCCGATTCTGCCGATGTGACCGACCCGGTCGGTCGTGAGGTCAAAGAGATCCACTGGTTCGATCAACCCTTCGCAGACGATGCCGATGCTCGTCATTCGTCCTATCGCGCGTGGTTCGACGCTCCCGAGGACAAGGTCGTCGGTGAGATCACCCCGCGATACCTCTACGACCTGTGGCCGATCGATCAGTTGGCTCAGATTTGTCCGAAGGCAAAGATCCTCGTGTTTCTACGAGAGCCGCTAAGCCGGCTTACCTCAGCACTGCAGTTCTACGGCCAACGCGGGATCGAACTCGACCGCGACTCGGTGCGCGAGTCGGTCTGGCGTGGTCTTTACTCAGCCCAGATCGAATACCTACTCGACCGCTTTCCTCGCGAACAGATTCTGTTCAACATCTACGAATACAGTTCGGCAAACCCCGAAGCCGAGCTCGCTCGGCTGTACCGCTTCCTCGAACTCGATGACAGCTTCGTCCCTGAGGGGCTCAATAACCGGGTAAATGGCTCCGCCAAAATCCATATCCCCGAGTACGTGACTGCGTCAGCGCGCCGACTCTATGAGGCTGATCGGCCCCGCTTGGAAGCGGTCTTGCCCGATATCGACTTCTCCATCTGGTCCTAGATCCCTCGCGATCTTCTCGATCTCCAGTTGGTTGCGTGACCCAGGTCCGATAGGTTTAACGGCTGGCCCTGCGCGCGTTTACGGGCGTAGCCACACATCTCACAGGAGGAGATTCCACTGGCAAAGCCAAAAGAGGACGCAATCGTAATGGAGGGCACAGTCGTTGAGCCCCTCCCCAACGCCATGTTCCGGGTCGAACTGGAAAATGGCCACAAAGTTCTTGCGCACATCTCCGGAAAGATGCGCATGCACTACATCCGGATCCTGCCGGGCGACCGCGTCCAGGTTGAGCTAACCCCATACGACCTCGAACGAGGCCGTATCACCTATCGATACAAGTAAGCATCTCGCCACAAGACGAGAGATCACTCCACTAGAGCCTCTAGTGGTAGCGGCTCACATTGAGCCAACAGAACGAGAAAGGACGCAGTCGTGAAAGTACGAGCGAGCGTCGGAAAAATGTGTGAAAACTGCAGGGTGATCAAGCGCAATGGTCGCGTCATGGTCATCTGCTCCAACCCCCGACATAAACAGAGGCAGGGCTAGCCCGATGGCACGTATATCTGGCGTAGACATTCCGCGCGATAAACAGGCTCAGATCAGCCTGACTTACATCTTCGGCATTGGACTGACCACGAGTCAGCAACTGCTCACCGAACTAGAGATCGACCTAACCACTCGAGTCAAAGATCTCACCGACTCCGAAGTAGCGCAGATTCGTGGCTACATCGAAGAGAACCTTAAGGTCGAAGGCGATCTTCGTCGCCAGACCAGCCAGGACATCAAGCGCAAGATGGAGATTGGCTCCTACCAGGGGCTTCGCCATCGTCGCGGCTTGCCTGTTCGTGGTCAGCGGACTCACACCAATGCCCGCACACGCAAGGGTCCAAAGAAGACCGTCGCCGGAAAGAAGAAGGCTGTCTAATGGCAACTCCCGCACCGCGCAAGAAGCGCAAGGTTTCCAAGAACGTCACTCACGGAGTGGCACACATCAAGAGCTCGTTCAACAACACGATCATCACCTTCAGCGATCAAGACGGCAATGCGCTGTCTTGGGCTTCGGCTGGCAACGTGGGCTTCAAGGGCTCTCGCAAGTCAACGCCTTACGCCGCACAGATGGCCGCTGAGCAAGCTGCCCGCCGCGCCATGGAGCACGGTGTGCGCCGAGTCGACGTTGTCGTACGCGGCCCCGGCTCCGGTCGTGAAACCGCAATTCGTTCAATTCAAAACACCGGCATTGAAGTAACCGGAATCAAAGACGTCACCCCCGTTCCTCATAACGGTTGCCGTCCAGCTAAGCGTCGGAGGGTCTGAGCATGTCTCGTTACACCGGACCGAAGGCACGCGTCTCGCGTCGCCTCGGAACCAACATCTGGGGAACCAAGGGCGAGACCATCGCTCTTGATAAGCGCCCATACCCACCGGGCGATCACGGTCGTACCCGTCGCCGTGGAAACGTCAGTGAGTACTTGGTTCAGCTTCAAGAGAAGCAAAAGGCTCGTTTCTCCTACGGTCTGACCGAAAAGCAGTTCCGCAACATCTATGACGAAGCGAGCCGTCGCAGTGGTGTTACCGGTGAGAACATGCTGCGTTTCCTCGAGCTGCGTCTCGACAATGTCGTGTACCGCGCAGGATGGGCAGCAACTCGCCCGCAGGCTCGACAGTTCGTCAACCATGGCCACATCGAGGTCAACGGCAAGCGAGTTAACGTGCCGAGCTACCGTGTTCGCCAAGGCGACATCGTCACCGTGCGCGCCAAGGCTCGCAACGGCGTGACCTTGCAGTGGAACATGGATGTGCTCGATCGCTCAAAGCCAGCGTGGCTCGATGAGGGTGAAGACAAGTTCGCCGCCGTCGTGCATCAGCTGCCGTTGCGCGAGCACATTGACATTCCTGTTCGTGAACAGCTCATTGTTGAGCTGTACTCGAAGTAAGTTCTTAACCACCAACAAGTAACGCCTCAAGCCATTGGCTTGGGGGTCGACTTCGAAGTTCCGAGGAGAACACATGCTGACCATTCAGCGTCCGACGGTCGAAGCGATCGGCGAAGAAAGCAATAACACCCAGAAGTTTGCCATTGGGCCACTCGAGCGAGGTCTCGGGTACACCATCGGTAACTCGCTGCGGCGTACGTTGCTCTCATCGATCCCTGGCGCCGCAATCACCCAAGTGCGTTTTGATGACGCCTTGCACGAGTTCGACACCATTCCTGGTGTTGCCGAGGATGTCACCGACATCATCTTGAACCTGAAGGACATCGTCCTCGGCGTTCATACCGATGAGGTCGTGACCCTTCGTCTTGACGTGCGCGGCCCGAAGGACGTTGTTGCGTCCGACATCCATCCGCACGCGGACGTGGAGGTCCTCAATGGCGACCTTCCACTGGCCACGCTCAACGGCAAGGGCCACCTCGCGATCGACATCACTGTCGGTCAAGGTGCTGGCTATGTCAGCGCTGACCGCAACAACACGTCGGACACCATCGGAATCATTCCTGTTGACGCGATCTACTCGCCTGTTCGCCGTGTAGCGGTAGACGTCGCGAAGACCCGTGTCGATCAAGCTGCTGACCTTGACCTCATCGAGATCGAAATCGTCACGGACGGTTCCATTTCGCCTCGCGACGCCCTGGCTTCAGCTGGAGCGACCCTGCGCGCATTGGTGCAGCTCGTGGAAGAGATGAGTGACGAGCCTCAGGGCCTTGAGCTGGGCGAGATGAGCCCAGTTGTTGCCGGATCCCCCGATTTGGAGAAGCCAATCGAGGATCTCGATCTGTCCGAGCGTCCACGTAACTGCCTCAAGCGAGCTCAGGTCAACACCGTTGGCGAGCTGCTCGAGAAGACCGAAGACGACCTCTTGGCAATCACGAACTTCGGTCAGAAGTCGCTTGACGAAGTCACCGAGAAGCTCGACGAGCGTGGCTTGTCGTTGCGTACGAGGGATTGATTCGTCATGGTAGCTACCCCCAAGAAGGGCCCCCGTTTTGGCGGGAGTGCCTCACATCAAAAAGCCATGATGGCCAACTTGGTTGCGTCTCTCATCGCTGCAGAGTCGATTGAGACCACCGAGGCTAAGGCCAAGGCAATGCGTCCAATCGCAGAGAAGATGATCACCAAGGCAAAGAAGGGTGGTGTGCACAATCATCGTCAGGTCGTGAAGTTCCTTCGTGACCGCGAGATGGCCACCAAGCTCTTTGACGAGATCGGTCCCCGCTTCGAAGATCGTCCAGGTGGCTACACCCGGATCATGAAGCTTGGCCCTCGTCCCGGTGACAACGCCCCAATGGCTCGTATCGAGCTCGTTGACTAGGTGTATTCGCCGTTCGGCTTCGCCTCACTAATCAAGTTGCTCGCTGCGCTCACAACTTGCGCAGTTCCGTAACCGGTCGGGTGGGACGTCGAAACGGTACATTTTAGAAATGAAGATGAAAGCCACTGTCGCGTATAACGGCAGTGGCTTTCATGGTTTTGCGGTTAATCCCGGAGTTCGTACGGTCGCCGGGGATATCGAGGCCGCGCTCGAACGTGTCGTGGGTCAGCCGGTCACGTTGACGTGTGCTGGGCGCACTGATCGTGGTGTGCACGGCCGCGGTCAGATCATCAGCTTTGAGCTGCCCGAGGGAGCGCCCGACCCCGCTCGGATCGAGTCGTCGATCAACGGTTTGTGTAAGCCAGGCATCGTCGTACGTGACGTCATGGTGGTGGACGACGATTTCGACGCCCGCTTCTCGGCCACGTATCGGCGGTACCGCTACCAGGTGCTCAACGCCACCCACGCCGATCCACTTCGTGTGAACACGGCATGGCATGTGTGGCTGCCGCTCGACATGGAAGCAATGAACGTGGCTGCCGGACACTTCGTCGGTGAGCAGGATTTCGCGTCGTTCTGCAAGCGGGTCAAGGTCGCCGATGGCGAACCCGAGAAGTCGACGGTCCGCCACGTCCTGTCTGCCGAGTGGCGGGAAGTCGACGATGACGTCGTCGAGTTCTGGGTACAGGCCACAGCGTTCTGTCACCAGATGGTTCGCAGCTTCGTGGGTACCTGCGTCGATGTCGGTCTAGGCCGTATAGCGGCAGACGCCATCCCGGAGATCCTCGCTGCCAAAGATCGCACCGAAGCCGGCCAAGTGGCCCCACCGCACGGCCTCACCTTCTGGGAAGTTGGGTACGCCTAGCTGGGGATCAGCTCTTTGGCGGAAGAAGTAGCTCACCAAGCCGGCGGACGGCCTCGGCGTAGTAGATGTCGCGGTCATCGACGACATTCACGAAGTGGCCGAAAAGCTCCATGCTGATGAGGCCGATGAGTTGTGACCAGGCCCCCAAGCAGTCGACGAGGACAGTATCGGGGATCGTGCCGGCGCTCAGCTCTCGGATGCTTGCGACTGACGCTCGAATCGCGCGGCTCGTGTTTGGTGACTCTGTATCACGGGCCGTTATGGATTCGCCCACGATGGTGAAGAGCACTACCGCCAAACGTGAAGCCGACTCGATGGTGTCTTGGGGCGCTGCGTAACCAGGCACCGGGCTGCCGTAGATGAGCGCCCACTGTTGTGGATGGGCCATAGCCCAACTTCGTAGAGCGTCGGCCGCCGCCGACCAGCGTCCGTGGTAGTCCTCACGCTTGGCGCCCGCCTCGGCCTCTTCGACCGCTGCGCCAAGGTCGTTGTACGCATCAATGATGAGCGCGGTCAGCAACGCGTCACGACTGGGGAAGTAGCGATAGATCGCCGATGACGCCATCTCCAGGTCGCGAGCGATCGCCCGCAAGGAGAGGCCAGATGCGCCGACATCTCGGAGTTGTTGCCGGGCCAATTCTTTGATCTCTGCGGTGAGCTGAGCCCGGACTCGCGCTCGCACGCCAGGGGCGGTCTTGGTCTTGGCCATACAGCCACTCTAGTGCCCGCCGCAGAGCGGTTGGAAGAAACGAGAGCAATGCTCTTGCTTTTGGGGACCACCATCGGCATACTCAAAACGAGATCGGTGCTCTCTAAACGGAGCACAACACACATTCTCAGAAAAGGAAGCTCGCTATGAACCTCACCGAACCCGACCTCGCCAACGCCCATGTCGTCATCGGAGCCGGAGCCACCGGCGCAGCCACAGCGCTGCTGCTCGCCGAACTCGGCGCCGACGTGCGAATCGTCTCGCGATCGGGATCCGGCCCGGATCACGAGAACATCTCCCGAGAGGCTGCCGACGCGACGGACCTCGATGCATTAGCCAAGATCTCAGAGGGTGTCGCCGTGATCTACAACTGTGCCAACCCGCCGTATCACCAATGGACCACCGATTGGCCTCCACTGGCTACAGCGATCCTTGGGGCGGCTGAGCGTTCCGGCGCGGTCCTAGTCACCTTGAGCAACCTGTACATGTATGCACCGCCGGGCGGCGACCGGCCTATGACAGAGATCGAGCCGCTCGCCGCCGAGACAAAGAAGGGCCGTGTCCGTGCCAACACCTACCGCCAAGCCTTAGAAGCCCATGACGCTGGTCGGGCGCGAATTGTTGAGGCCCGAGCGTCAGATTTCATTGGGCAAGGTCTTGGCGACAACGCAAACATGGGGGAGCGCGTGCTCAGCCGGGTTCGTGCCGGTAAGCCTGTGCAAGTTATTGGCGACCCAGACATGAAGCACAGCTGGACTGCGATTGACGACGTTGCCCGGACGCTTGTCCACCTAGGAGCGAACCCTGATGCTTGGGGGCGTGCCTGGCACGTTCCGACGGCGCCGCCCCTGACGCAGCGAGAGCTCGTCCATCGGTTCTCTGCCGAAGCTGGTGTGGAACCAGTGAAGGTCAGCGCCATCCCGCCGATCGCCATGAAGGTGCTAGGTCTGTTCATCCCTGCCATGCGAGAGCTTCAGGAGATGACTTATCAATTCACCGAACCGTTCATCATCGACAGCACCGACGCCGAGCAGGCGCTCGGTCTTCACCCAACGCCGCTCGCCGTCACGATCCGCGCCGCGGTCGGGTCACATTCTCAGCCGGTTAGCTAGCCCCAGGTGAGTTGCATCCAGCCCGATAGTGATTCGCCCGGTTGGAGAACCT
>CAZTDG010000009.1:0-16963 GCA_964612655.1 uncultured Acidimicrobiales bacterium
TGCGATTAAGTGCGGTCCTTTGGGGACCGGCAACGTCACCAAGCTGGTCACGAACCAGCTGTGGTTCATTCATGCGGCGTCGCTCGGCGAAGGCTTTGCCTTGGGCATGGCCAACGGTGTCGAGCTCGACGTGCTTTGGGACGCGATCAAGGACTCGGTCGGCGACAGCTTCGTCGCCCGACACGACGCTCCCTCGATATTCGCCGGACACTACGATCCAACCTTCACGCTCGGCCTGTGCATGAAGGACCTCGGACTCACGATGGAGCTCGGTGAGCACGTCGGCACAGATTTGCCGATGACCCAAAGTGCCTTCGACGTGTTCGAGAGAGCGACCGAACGTTACGGACCTGACTTGGGCGAGCTCCACGTAGCCAAGCGCATCGAAGACGATGCACAGCTGTCATTCCGGCTCGATGGCGACTGGATACCGCACTGGGAGGCATGACATGACACGCGAAGACACCATCATCACGCTGGCCGAATTGGTCGACCTCGATCGCTATCCGATCGACCAGCCGGACTCCGACGCCTACCGAGAGGCAGTTGTTGCAGCGCAGGGCGACCTGCGTTCGGTCGGCTGCGCGGTCATCAAGGACCTGGTTCGAGCCGATGCGCTGAGTCGTCTCGGTGAGGAGATTCAGGAGCGGAAGCCAACCACCCACTTCTCGACCCAGGTGATCAACCCGTACTTCCACTTCAACCACAATCCGGACTACTCAGACGACCATGCGATGAATACGTTCCTCGAACGGTCGAGCGGCTTCATCCCCGGAGATTCGTGGGAGAACACAACGGCGATGCGCTACATGTTCGAACACCCCGACCTGGCCCGGTTCCTCGCCGACTGCCTAGAGATACCCGAACTGCACCCCTACGCCGATCCGCTCGCCGGATTGACCGCCAACATCCTCGATCCCGGTCAGCAATTCACCTGGCACTTTGACACCAACGAGTTCGCCGTCACCGTCCTTGTCGAAGAAGCTGACGATGGTGGACTGTTCGAGTACGTCCACAACATTCGCAGCGACGGCGACGAAGGCTTTGGCCATATAAAGGAGGTGCTCGACGGAGGCCGTCGAGGGGTACACACGCTGGACCTTCGCCCCGGCGACATGCAGATCTTTCGCGGCCGGTATTCGTTGCACGCGGTGAGCCGAGTAGCGCCAGATTCCAAGCCTCGCCACGCAGCGATTTTCGCTTACACCGAAAAGCCAGGAGTCATCGGGCGTCTTGAGCGCACGCAGCAGCTCTTCGGTAGAGTGCTGCAAGCCCACGTCGACGCAGAAGAGGAGCGAGTTCGAACCGACGCACTGATCGATTGATCCGGTACCGAAATACCCATTCGAGAAGGGTGTTCTGACTTATCTGGATTTTGGTGCGAAATGGCCGATAACTAGTACATGACTCGTCGTCTGATTGCGCTCTTAGTAACGATCGCGGTTATCGCCAGTGCATGCGGGAGCGAAGCGCCGACCCCAGATTCACTCGCCCTCGCCGAAGAAACGGCGACGACGACCGCGGCTGCGCCAACCACCACGACGGCCGCGCCGACCACCACGACGACCACGGCCGCGCCGACTACGACCACAACGGCCGCGCCGACCACAACTACGTCAACGTTGGCGCCGGACCCGACCCGCACCTTTGTGGCAACGGCCCGTGACCATGTCACGTCGTTGATGCCACACATCGAGCCCGACGGTGCACTGTTCGCGATGCCATGGCTGCAACCGAACCCACACCAGTTCGGCACCCCGCTAACCCTCATGATCACCGAAGGTCAGCCAGGCGACGAGTGGGTAAAGGTTCAACTTCCGATTCGACCCAACGGACAAGAAGCCTGGGTCTCCACCGAGGACTACGACATCGCACCAGTCTTTGTTCGGGCAGAAGTAAACCTCACGACCCAACGGGTAACCGTCTGGGAGAACGGCGAAGTCATCGCCGAAACCAACGCCGTCGTCGGTGGAGCGAACAGCCCAACGCCGTTCGGCAGCTTCTACGTAGCCGCAACCGTGGACAACTACTTCGGTGAGCCAGCCTTGGTCCTATCCTCGTTCTCCGAGGCGCTGGACACCTTCGACGGCGGCCTACCCGTGATCGCCATCCACCGCACCTTCTCCGAAGGTCAAGAGAACAACCACGCTGTTGGATCGAACGGCTGCGTCCGCATTCCACCGAGCACCTTGCGCTTCTTGGCTCAGCACGTCCCGCTGGGCACCCCGGTCGACTTCGTTTCGTAGTCGAATGGGCGCCGCCTGCTACTAGCGGCGCGCACTGATGGGTCGTCGGGCACATAGGCCGAACGATCTAAGGAACAAGCCGCCGCCCGGGAAGTCTCCGGCACCGATTTGGCCTTTCCCTTTGCAAATACCACTACCGCAAAGGATGCAGAAAGAAGAAGGCCGTGAAGGAAACAATCGTTGCCCAGAGACCACTTGCCCCCGCCATCATTGGACTCGCAGCTGTAGCTGCACTATTCCTCGGTGTGGCCTCCACGGTCTCATTCTTTCGTGCCGTCCTACTCCTCGCATTCGGCGCCTACTGGGGATGGAAGTTGTTCCTTCGAATCACCCGGATGCGCCTGGCCGTCACCGACGAGAAGGTGATCGTCGTAAACCTCGACGAGTGTGTCGAACTCGACCTCAAGACCGTCGACGTCGACTCTCGCAACACGCGCTACCGGTGGCCAGTTAGGTGGGTCGTCGAGAAGGTGTCATCTGCCTTCTCAGACGACGGATCGTCGAATGGCCGTGTCCTCTGGCTTACCGACGCCAATGGTCGCAGCGCCAGCGTCGACGTTGCGCCCTCGTATGGAAGCGGCCTCGATACCGTCGCCGAAGATCTCATCGTTGCCATCGAACAACGCCGGACGGCTGCCTAATTAGGGCCGCCCGTCGATTGCATCGGTCAGCGAGGCCCCCTGTAGTCCGGACTTCAGGGGCGCCGGGCGGACCGAACACCATCTGATGTGACAGCCAAAAGTTTCAGCTGTGTAACTCGATAGGCACGCGCGGGGCCGCGCGATATAGGCTGCCGAAATAGTTAAGGGGCGCCCGTTGGAGGGGTGGCCGCAGACATTGGCCACCGCCGGTGTCTGACGAACCAGGAGGAACAATGATGCTACGCAACAAAACGCGTTGGCTCGCACTTCTTGCAGCACTCGCACTCTTTGCGGCTGCATGCGGAGGAGATTCGACAGACACAGCAGCAGCCGATGGTGGTGGCGATGGAGATGGCGGCAGCAGCGGTGCCGTCTGCGAAGTGACCGACACCGGTGGTGTTGACGATCGCAGCTTCAACCAGCTCGCCTTCGAAGGCGCAGAGGCAGCCGAAGATGCATTTGGCTGGGAGCCACGCGTGATCGAGTCCGTCTCTGAGACCGACTTCGAGCCAAACGTCGCATCGTTCGTAGACCAGGGTGACTGCAACCTGATCGTGACCGTCGGCTTCTTGCTCGGCGACGCAACCTCAGCAGCCGCTACGGCCAACCCCGACCAACAGTTCGCAATCGTGGACTTCGCCTACGACCCAGCGATCGACAACGTCCAGGGCCTTCTGTTCCAGATCGACCAAGCCGCATTCCTCGCTGGCTACATCGCAGCTGACCAGACCCAGACCGGCACGGTCGGCACCTTCGGCGGTATCAACATTCCGCCCGTCACCGACTTCATGGAAGGCTTCGCCCAGGGCGTGGCGTACTACAACGACGCCAACGGCTCCGACGTGAACGTTCTCGGTTGGGACTCCGCTGCTCAAGACGGCCTGTTCACCGGCAACTTCGACTCGCTCGAAGACGGTCGTGCGTTCGCCGAGAACCTCGCCGATGAAGGCGCAGACATCATCCTTCCAGTCGCTGGCCCGGTTGGCCTCGGCTCAGCTGCTCTCGTCCAAGAGCGTGGCCTTCGCCTGATCGGCGTGGATGCGGACTGGACCCAGACCGCAGCTGAATTCGACGACGTGATCCTCACGTCGATCCTCAAGAACATCGACGTCGCCGTGCTCGACGCTGCTACCGCAGTCAACGACGGCGCAGTCGCTCCCGTTCTTCTCTCGACTCTCGAGTCGGGTGGCGTAGGCGTCGCGCCAGTAACCAACGCATGGAACGAGGGCACTGGCCTCGAGGATGCGCTCGAAGATATCAGCGCCGGAATTATTGACGGATCGATCGCCACCAGGACTGGCTGATCGGTCGATCCGACGGCACAAAGTTGTTGTCAACACGATGGGGTGTCCTGGTGCTACTAGGGCACCCCATTGTTGTTTTCTGGCCGAGTCGACACGGCTTTGTTTCCGCGGGAGGATCTTGTCAATGATCGCAAATGATGCGCTGCAATCAGGACGTTGGCGATGCGTCTAGAGCTGCGCGGCATTACGAAGCGATTTCCCGGCGTGATCGCAAATGATTCCGTCGACCTTGACGTCGCTGCCGGTGAGATTCATGCCCTGCTAGGCGAGAATGGCGCGGGCAAGTCGACCTTGATGAATGTGCTCTACGGGCTGTACGGCGCTGACGAGGGTGACATCGTCATCGATGGCCAGGTGCAGGCGTTCGGGACACCCAACGATGCGATTGCTGCCGGTATCGGCATGGTGCACCAGCACTTCATGCTCGTGCCCGTCTTCAGTGTGGTTGAGAACGTCGTGCTCGGCGACGAGCCCACCAACGGCATTGGGGTGTTGAACCTTCGCAAAGGAAAGAAACGCCTCCGAGAAATCTCCGAACAATACGGCTTGGCGGTCGACCCCGACGCGGTCATCGAAGACCTGCCGGTCGGTATCCAACAGCGCGTCGAGATCATCAAGGTGTTGTTTCGCGATGCACAGTTTCTCGTGCTCGACGAGCCAACCGCTGTGCTCACGCCCCAGGAGGTCGACGAGCTCTTTGCGATCCTTCGCGAGCTGCGAGCGGACGGCAAGGGCATCATTTTCATCACGCACAAGCTCAACGAGGTCATCGAGATCGCGGATCGAATCTCGGTGTTGCGTCGCGGCAAGATCGTGGGCTCCGTCGACCCGGCTACCGCTAGCCCCGAGTCGCTCGCAGAACTGATGGTTGGTCGTCCCGTCGACCTTGAGATCGACAAGATCGACGCCAACACTGGAGACACCGTTCTCGCTGTGTCCGACCTCGTCGTCGCCGACGACCGAGGCCAGGCCGCCGTCTCCGAAGTCAGCTTCGATGTCCGTCGTGGTGAGGTACTGGGTATCGCAGGGGTTCAGGGCAATGGACAGAGCGAACTCGTCGAGGCCATCACCGGTTTGCGTACCGTGCTCGGAGGATCGGTCTCGATCAGCGGAACCGACACCACCACGGCTGGACCGCGGGCAATTCACCAGCTCAACGTGGCACACATTCCAGAAGATCGACAGGCCATGGGCCTGGTGCTCGACTTCACCGTTGCCGAGAACATGGTGCTCGACAGCTACTACACCGATGAGTTCTCCAGCGGGCTGAATATGAAATGGGGCGCGGTCGACTCGACCGCAGAGAAGCTCGTTGAGCACTACGACGTACGCACCCCGGGCATCGAGGTGCCAGCATCGAACCTCTCCGGCGGCAACCAGCAGAAAGTGATCGTGGCTCGCGAATTCAGCCGCGACCTCGATCTGATCATCGCGTCGCAGCCGACACGAGGCGTCGACGTTGGCAGCATCGAGTACATCCACAGCCAACTCATCGAGAAGCGGGATAGCGGAACGGCCGTGTTGTTGGTGTCGACAGAACTCGACGAGGTGCTCGCGCTATCGGACCGAATCGCCGTGATGTTCGACGGACGTGTCGTCGCCGTGCTCGACCGCGACGAGACAGACGCCACCGAGCTTGGGCTCTACATGGCCGGGAGCAGCCCCGACGAGCACCACGGCGATACACCATCTTCAGCGACCGAGGCGATTGTGTCATGAGTGTCCAAGACGACGACCAGGCCAACACCGAGACCCCAGCGAGCGATGGCGGTGGCACCCAACCGGTAGACAACACCCACGCGCTGCTCGCCGAGGTAGCCGGCACCAACTCCACGATGCTTCAAGCCGTGGTCATCCCGTTCTTGGCGGTCTTCACCGCGCTGGTGGCTGGTGCTCTCGTGCTGGTGCTCACCGATCCCGAACTCTGGGAGATCTTTGGCTCGCTCGAGTGGTTCAGTGCGTCATGGGATCAGATCAGCGGTGCGTACAGCGCCCTCTTTCGCGGCTCCTTCGGCTCTGTCCGAGCGATCTCGGAAACCTTGGTGGCTGCATCGCCGGTCATCTTGGCAGGGCTGTCGGTCGCCGTTGGATTCCGGGCTGGCCTGTTCAACATCGGCGGCGAGGGACAGGTGCTGATCGGCGGCATGTTCGCCATCTTCGTTGGCATCACCTTTACGAGCGTCCCGTTCCCGATCCTGGCGATCCTGGGGTTGATCGGCGGCATTCTGGGCGGGGCGATCTGGGGAGGCTTTGCAGGCTTTCTCAAAGCTCGTACGGGAGCGCACGAAGTCATCACCACGATCATGTTGAACTTCATCGCGTCGTTCCTCGTTCTTTGGCTTTTAAAGACCGATGCCTTTCGAGTTTCCGACCGCAGCGACCCGGTGAGTCAAACCATTGACGATGGCGCTCAACTGCCGCGCTTGTTGTCGTTCATCAACCCGCAGCTTCGCGTGCACGCTGGGATCATCATTGCGCTGTTGGCTGCGTGGTTCGTGCACTGGCTGCTCTTCAAGTCGACGATTGGCTTCCAGTTCCGAGCGCTCGGCAGCAACCCCAACGCCGCCCGCTATGGGGGCATGCGCGTCACCACCCTGTACGTCACCGTCATGGCTGTCGCCGGCGGCCTCGCCGGTCTCGCGGGCTCTGACACGGTGCAGGGTGTGTTGCATCGAGGTACACCAGGATTCTCCGCCAACATCGGCTTCGACGCGATCGGCTTGGCTCTGCTCGGTCGATCTCACCCGGTCGGTGTGGTTCTTGCGGGCATCCTCTTCGGCGCGCTTCGCGCTGGTGGACGCGAGATGCAAGCGACAGAGTTCATTCCGATCGACTTGGTTTCGATCATCCAGGCGCTCGTGATCGTCTTTATCGCTGCCCCGGCACTCATTCGCGGCCTCTATCGAATCAAGGGCGAAGTCGATGGCCCGGCGCAGCTGACCAAGGGGTGGGGCGCATGACCGCAATCCCCGTCTCGACGTCCAAACCAGTCAAGCTTCAAACCCCCGAAGAAATTCGGCGCGCTCGCGTGCTCGGCTTGGTCTACATCGGTCTCGCTGCGCTGGTGCTGTTCGCCTTCACCTTCTCGATCGCTGGTGGCGACGTCGCGTCGTTTGGTCTTTCTCGTCCGACCGACTCGATCGAAGTCGCACCTCTCGAAGTTCCCGCACGAGCCTTCACGATCGTCGTGGCCGTGCTGTTCGGATTCCTTGGAGCGGTGCAGCTCACCCGCGGATTCGGCGACAAAGCCAACCTCGTGCTCGGCGGCGCGCTATTCGTCTTCGTGTTCGCCTTCCTCACCTGGGCGGCTGCTGGAGGCAGCTTCAGCTTGGTGGGCATGCTCCAAGCCACCCTCGCCCAGGCAGCCCCGATCGCTCTTGGAGGTATGGCGGGCATCTTGTGTGAGCGGGTTGCGGTGATCAACATCGCGATCGAGGGACAGCTCCTCACCGGCGCGTTCGTCGCCGTGATCGTCGGGTCCGTGACCAACCAATGGATCGGCCTGATCGCCGCCATCATCTCTGGAATCGTTCTCGGATGGGTGCTTGCAGTTCTTGCGATCAAGTACCTCGTAGATCAGATCATCATTGGCGTCTTCATCAACATCTTTGCGCTCGGCATGACCTCGTTCCTCGCGTCTCGACTGCTCTCCACGAACCCGGGCCTCAACAGCAGCCCCCGTTTCCTGCCGATTGACATCCCAATCCTCGGCGACATCCCGGTCATTGGGCCGGTGCTGTTCAACAACAACATCTTCGTCTACGGAGCCATCGTCCTCGCCATCTTCTTCCAGTGGGCACTGTTTCGAACCCGCTGGGGTCTGCGGGCCCGATCGGTGGGCGAGAAGCCACGTGCTGCCGACACGGTCGGCATCGATGTCTTCAAGACCCGCTACCGCAACGTGATGCTCGGCGGCGCCGTCGCGGGCTTCGGCGGTGCCTTCTTCACCCTCGGTTCTGCCGGACGCTTCGACGAGAACATCACCGTCGGGCTGGGATTCATTGGCTTGGCCGCAATGATCTTCGGGCGTTACATGCCAATCGGCGCCCTCGGTGCTGCCCTCGTATTCGGCTTTGCCGATTCGCTCCAGGGCAAGCTCGCAATCCTGGAGACCCCGATTCCGTCGGAGTTCTTGTTGATGGCTCCCTACATCGCCACCATCATCGTTGTCGCGGGCCTCGTCGGAAAGTCCCGAGTTCCCGCCGCCGACGGTCAGCCCTACGTCAAAGAATGAAACGCTTGTCGCTCACGGTCACGGGATCAGGGACGCCGATTCCAAATCCTTACCGGGCGGGCCCGGGCGCATTGGTGCGTTACGGCGACCTTGCGCTGCAATTCGATGCGGGTCGCTCCACCGTGCAGCGACTTGCGGGAGCCGGGGTATGGATCCCGGATCTCACCGCGGTGTTCGTGACACACCATCACAGCGATCATCTCGTTGGGTTGGCAGATGTTGTCCTCACCCATTGGATCATGGATCGCGCGGATGCGAACCCGGAACTTCCGGTGATCGCACCGGCTGGCGACGCGTCTGACTACGTCGGGACGCTCCTCGATGGATGGGCACGCGATATTGAGGTTCGTGCCGATCATGCTGGTAGGACCAGCCGTCCAAACCCAAAGCCCATACCGTTCGAGATTCCCGATGAGCCAACCGAGGTCTGGCGTCATAGCGATGTCGTAGTGACCGCAGGACAAGTTCGTCACGAACCCTGCCCAAATGCTGTGGGATACCGCATAGACACCCCTGCTGGCTCGGTGGTCATTACCGGAGATACCCGCGTGTGCGATGAGGTAGCAGTACTGGCCGAGGGTGCCGATGTTTTGGTCTACGAGGCAATGCGATTCTCGCACTTTGCGACCTTGCCAGCGAAGCGCCGCTACATCACCGAGTATCACGCCGACACACGCCTCATCGGGGAACAAGCCGCTGCACTCGGTGTGCCCAAATTGGTTCTGACCCATCTGATTCCTGCACCGACCACCGATGCCGAACGCCAACTCTTCACCGATGAAGTTCGATTGGGTGGCTACGAAGGCGAGGTCGTGGTCGCCGATGATCTCTATACGACCGAAATTGGCTAGTCGTTGAAGAAGCGGCCAAAGACGCGGTCCATCAGACCCGGTTTCGGATCTACCCAGGTCGAGTCGTACGTGTAGACCTGTCCTGTCGTGACCTCGAGGACAGGATCCACGGTCTTGGTGACGACGAGAGCACAACTTCGACCACCCCAGTCGAAACGGTGCCCGGCCATTGGCTCGACCGATGTCAGCTCGACCAGCGGGCCGAGTTCCAGCGGTATCCCATCGAAGCTCACGATCGGCGTGACCCAATCGCCGCGACTGCGAGCGAACATTCGTAGATGCTTGGTAGCCAGGCTGAGTTCTTCGGACGTCAATTGGCGATCGGGCCCAGGGGGTAGGGAGAAAACCGCAGCCCCGGGAACACAATGCATGAAGATGCCGAACTCGCCGCTGGCGCCTTTTCGAGTGACCATTCGCTCGCCACCGTCGTCGGTAAACACCAGTACGGGTGTCGTATGTTCGCCCGGCCGGGCACCCGATTCCTGCATCCCAACGATTGTGCCTCAGTAATGGCCTGCGTGCGCCTCGCCTCCCCATATTGCGATACGTGAGAACTGAGATGTTTTTCACCAATGAAATGGCGGGTTTGGTGAGTACCGTCGAACCATGAGGTTTCCGGGTGCAGCACCCCTGACTCGCCGACTCGCCATCGCTGCTTTTGCAGCCATCGTCCTAACTGCATGTGGAGGTGGCGGTGACGACGACGCTACGGCCGCACCGGAATCGGCCTTGAGCTTCCGAGAAGCAGGGTTCGGTCCCGGCTCGCTCGCTGTTCAGACCGGCGCCTGGGTCGAGCGAGTCGAAACCATCCCCGGTGACTGGTTACCCGGTTTGCCGGTGCCCACTCCGATTCCAGATGTGTGCGAGGTGCCGGAGCCACTGGCGCTACAAGCGATCTCCCTAGCCAAGTTCGCCGAGGGCTCTGACGCCACCGTCGAGGTCGTGACGGTCGAGGCCCGTGCGTACGGGTCCGACGCGGAGGCCGAGGCTTTCGTAGCCGTTCTCAATGGTGAGACCGCTGCTGCCTGCGACCGGACCTCGGTAGTACTGCTCGACGCCTTGGCCCTCCCAGGCGTGCGCTACGACTTCGGTGACGGTGTCGGGCAGCCAGCCGAAGTCATCGCCGAAGTTCCCGATGAGTACGTATCAGATTCTCGTGCGTACACCTTTGAGATCCAGGCCAGCTTGAGCCGCGAGGATCTCCGACAACGTCGAACTTCAGTGGCCGCAGGACAAACAGCGATCACCTACACCGTGCTCACCTTGGCTGACCGAGCAGAGGCGCTCGAAACATTGGTGAGTACTGCGCTGTTCGGTGAACCGGCCCCTGCGGTCATCGACGCCCTCGACCTCGACCTCGACCAAATCGGCGACGAGATCAGAGGGGCGGCCTTCGAAGACAGTGCCTTCCCAGATGACTGGGCCCTGACAACGCCATTGCGTTTCGGCGGTCCGGGCGCCCCCAACATCTGTCTCACCTCAGCCCAGCTCGCCGGGGCATCGGGGATCTCGTGGGTGTCGATGCGGCCGGGTCTCGGCGCTAGCCAGATCGAGCAACGTTTCCAGGTCTACGAAGACGACAACATCGCCACGGCGGCCCTCGACGAACTCGCCTCCTTGGGAGCATCCTGTCTGCCAGCCGAGCTCGGATTGTCCGACCAGTTCGACGCACAAACGGCCTCCACCGAGACCGTGCAGCTAGGCGGGCGTGACGTCGTGGTGATCGACGTTGGTTTGGAACAGCTCGTAAGCGGCCAGATCTTTGATATCGAGGCTCGGATCGCCGCGACCCAGGTCGACGAGCTGCTGCACGTGGTGCAATTCGTTGGGCTAGAAGGCGATGCGCCGGACCTCGTCGAACTCGTGGTTGCGTCTGCGGGAAGCGGCGCAGACGACGACGGCTAGTCCGAATTCCGCACTTGTCGAACACCGCCTTACACTCCTTGTGGCTGGTTTTGTAGAGAGGAACCTCATGGCCCACAAGGTTGGAATCATTGGTGGCGACGGCATTGGCCCCGAAGTGATCGCGCAGGGCTTGCGCGTCATCGAGGCTGCCGGAGTTGAACTCGAGACGGTCGACTACGACCTGGGAGGTCATCGCTACCTTCGCGACGAAGTGATCCTCACCGACGAGATCCTTAGCGAGTGGGCGAACCTCGACGCGATTTACCTAGGTGCGGTCGGCTCTCCCGATGTTCCACCAGGCGTCATCGAGCGTGGCTTGCTGCTCCGCATGCGTTTCGAACTCGACCTCTACATCAACCATCGTCCTTTCGTTGCCCCCGACGGAACGCATGACTTTGTTGTGGTCCGCGAGAACACCGAAGGCACCTACGCAGGTGAGGGAGGCTTCCTACGCAAAGGCACCCCGCAGGAGATCGCGACGCAAGGTTCGGTCAACACCCGCCACGGCGTCGAGCGATGCGTCCGTTACGCGTTCGATCTTGCGACGAAGCGCAACAACCATTTGACGCTAGTCCACAAGACAAACGTCTTGACCTTCTCGGGCAATCTGTGGGAGCGCACCTTCAACGAAGTGGCAGAAGAGTTCCCCGGCGTTGAGACCGCGTACAACCACGTCGATGCCGCATGCATCTACTTCGTGGAAGACCCGCAACGTTATGACGTCGTCGTTACCGACAACCTCTTTGGCGACATCCTCACCGATCTGGGTGGCGCGGTGTCGGGTGGCGTTGGCCTGGCCTCATCGGCGAACCTCAACCCGCAGGGCGTTTCGATGTTTGAACCCGTCCACGGCTCCGCACCCGATATCGCCGGTCAGGGAATCGCAAACCCGCTGGCCGCAATCTCGTCGGGAGCGATGATGCTCGCTCACCTCGGAGACACCGCTGCTGGCGAACGCATCACCAAGGCGGTCGAGAAGGTCGCCGCCGAGACAGGGTCGACGGTTGAACTAGCCGACAAGGTCATCGCAGCGCTATGACCGACTCGGGCGTGCAAGGAGACCTCAC
This sequence comes from uncultured Acidimicrobiales bacterium, assembly GCA_964612655.1. Taxonomy (GTDB): domain Bacteria; phylum Actinomycetota; class Acidimicrobiia; order Acidimicrobiales; family SHLQ01; genus SHLQ01. Next base: position 12,249 of record CAZTDG010000009.1, read on the forward strand.
GGGGATCGACCGCACCGAGCGTCAACCCGCGCGCGTGGAGATCTACGACACGACCCTGCGAGACGGCAGTCAGCTCGAAGGCATCTCACTGACCGTCGAGGACAAACTCAAGATCGCCCGTCAGCTAGATCGACTCGGCGTGACCTACATCGAGGGTGGATGGCCCGGTGCTAATCCGAAGGACATCGAGTTCTTCGAACGCGCCCGCACCGAACTCGATTTGAAGACCTCGGAGATGGTGGCCTTTGGGTCCACCCGCCGAGCGAAGGGTAAGAGCGACACCGACCCGACGCTGCAGAATTTGCTGAGCGCACAAACCGGTGTTGTCTGCATCGTGGGCAAGACCTGGGATTATCACGTCACCGAGGCACTACAGACCACCCTCGACGAGGGCATCGCCATGGTCGCCGACTCGGTCGCGTTCTTGGCAGGCGAAGGCAAGAAGGTCTTCTTCGACGCAGAACACTTCTTCGATGGGTACCGACGCAACCCTGAGTTCAGCCTCGCGGTCCTTGAGGCGGCAGCGGTAGCTGGCGCCGATTGCCTAGTGCTTTGCGACACCAACGGCGGCTCGCTGCCCACCGATGTCGAGCGAATGGTCGGCGAGGTCTATGACCACCTGGGTGGCGCAGATGGAACGTGCGACATTGGTGTGCACCTGCACAACGACACCGGGTGCGGCGTGGCGAACGCGCTCGCAGGCGTGCGCGGGGGTGCCTCGCAAGTGCAAGGCACCATCAACGGCTACGGCGAACGGGTCGGCAACTGCGACCTCGTCCCCGTCATCGCAAACCTGTCGTTGAAGATGGGCATCGACACCATCGGCGAAGAGGCGCTACAGAACCTGACCAGCGTCGCGCATAGCGTTGCGGACCTGGTCAACTTCGCTGCTGACCCGCAGCAGCCCTATGTGGGTGCCACAGCATTCGCGCACAAGGCCGGGTTGCATACTTCAGCAATCGCGCGCCGGCCCGACGCGTACGAACATGTCGACCCGAGCACGGTCGGTAACGGCACCCGCTTCCTGGTCTCTGACATGGCGGGACGTTCGACGCTCGCGCTCAAAGCCGAAGCGCTCGGCATCGATATCGACGGCAAGGTTCTGGGCGACATCACCGAGACGCTCAAGCGCCTCGAATACGAGGGCTACCACTTCGAGGCTGCCGATGCCTCTCTCGAACTACTGATGCGAAGCGCTACTGGCTGGGAGCAGGACTTTTTTCGCCTGGAGAGCTTCCGAGTGAACCTCGACCATCGTTCCGGTTCGGGAAGCCGAGCATGGACCGACAAGGCCGTAGACGTCGAGACCGAGGCCACGGTAAAGCTTTGGGTTGGTGACGAACGAATTGTGGCGACCGGCGAAGGCAACGGACCGGTGAATGCCCTCGATGCGGCGCTTCGGTTCGGTCTTCGACGTCACTATGGCGATGCGCTCGCGTCGATTTCGCTGACCGACTACAAGGTGCGAGTCCTCGACACCGGTGAAGGCACCGGCGCGATCACCCGAGTTCTGCTCGAGTCGACCAACGGGCAACAGAGCTGGTCGACGATGGGCGTGAGCGAGAACATTATTGAGGCCAGCTGGCAGGCGCTCGCCGACTCGGTTGTATTCGCCCTGCTGCACCAGCCGTAACGACCCCAAACCCCTATTTTGGCGCTTTCTGGGCAATTCTGGGTAGCAAATTAGGCCTCGTTCCTAAACGGAGGCTCCTTGGCGCCGATTCTGGCTATGGCGAGGCTTAGGAGCAAACCATGGTGTACCAAGATCCGCGGACCGGGGAGACGCTTGGCGGCGCGCTCCGTGAATGGCGCGAACTGTCGGGAATGACGTTGGGCGAAGTTTCTCGCATCACCGGTCATCCCATTACCCACTTGCTCGGTATTGAGGCTGACAAAGTCGGCCCGGACGCCGACCTGCTGCGAAAGCTCGCAAGCCTCTATTCCGATGATTGCCTCACCCAAGTGCCGGAGGCTGGTTGGAACGTTGTTCTCAGCTGGCTGAACTGCTTCGAAGGTCTCGAGCAGCGTTCTAACCGAGAGATGCTCTGCGTTGTAGCGACGAGCATTCGACGGATGCGCAAGCTTCCCGACACCGGTCTGGTATTTATGCGAGATCAAGAGGCCGACATCCTCTTCCCGATGCTGGACAGCGACGATGAGCAGCTGCCAGCTGACATCGTGGAAATTTTCGGTCTCAACCTTGTCGCTGCCGAGGAATTCGTCCAACGAGCGAACAGTCGACGCGAGCGTCGAACCTCTAGCCGTCAACCGATCATCGGACGAATCGGAATCTCCAGCGGTGGCAATATAGGCCAGTCTGCGGCCTAAGCTTAGGGCCATGGCAGCGCCCGAATTCGTTCCTGCAGCACCCACTACGAAACGCCACTATTCCTCCCCGCCCCAGCGCGCGGGCAAGGGAGCAGCGAATCGACCTGGCGAAACCTTCGGGACGCCTGCAGGTGACGGCGGACGCTTAGGCGCACAGGGGCCCGACCAGGGCTTCGTGCTTACGTTGACCCCACTCTTCGACACCAAGCTGATCCTCACCGATGGTGAGTACCGCGGCGATGTCGACGCTGGTTGTGTGGGAGTGGCACTCAAGCGAGCGTCGCTCTTCCATCGAGCTCCCGTAGTTCACGATCTCCGAATCGCCTACACACTGTTTGGATTCCTCGATCAAAAGGCAGATCCCGAGCTGATCGCCTTTCGCAAAGAGGCGTTCGCTGAGGTCCATTACTCGTTCCACTATTTCGAGCGTCGAGCGATCGCCGACATGGTGAGCAACGAAGTTCTGATGCAGAGCCCGGATCAGGTGGCCACGCGTTATGGCGCCGATTGGCGAGATCAACTGCGCTTCTGAGCCTGGGTCGATAGCCTTCGTTCCGTGAATACTCGAGTGCGCTTTGCGCCAGCCCCTACAGGTTTCTTGCACGTCGGCTCAGCACGATCGGCCCTCTTCAACTGGTTGTTCGCCCGCTCGACCGGCGGCGAGATGATTCTCCGAATCGAAGATACCGACGCTGCGTTGCGCAAGCCCGAGTACATCGATGCCATCGTGAAGCCCTTGCAAGAGCTTGGGATCGACTGGGATGAGGGTCCCATTTACCAGTCGCAACGCCAGCGTCTCCATGTCGATGCGGTAGAGAAACTCGTCGAGTCAGGGAACGCGTACTTCTGCGATCTGAGTCGTGAGCAGTCCGACGAACTTGCGAAAGAAGCAGGCCTCCCAACGGGCTATCACGGTTGGTCGCGTGACAAGGGCATTGAGGACGGTCCTGGTTGTGTGGTCCGATTCCGGACACCAGACGAAGGCGAAATCGTCATCGACGACGTCATTCGAGGCGAGGTTCGGTTCTCGTGTGCTGACCTTGAGGACTTCGTGGTTCGTCGAAGCGATGGAACTCCGACGTTCCTGGTTGCCAACGCTGTTGATGACGCCGACATGAGCATTACCCATGTGGTCCGCGGCGAAGACCTTCTCAACACCACCCCGAAGGTCCTGTTGATTTGGGATGCGTTGGACTTTGGCGAGACGCCGACCTATGCCCATCTACCCCTCCTCGTAAACGAGCAGCGCAAGAAGCTATCCAAACGACGCGACGATGTGTCGCTCATGGATTTCTTGCGTCAGGGCTATCTGCCAGAAGCCATGGTTAACCACCTGGCGCTGCTCGGTTGGGGACCACCTGACGATGTAGAGATCCGTCCGATCGCCGAGATCATCGATCTGTTCCAGCTCAAGAACGTCAACAAGGGTTCGGCCTTCTTTGACATCACCAAGCTCAACCACATCAACGGTGAATACATACGAGCTCTGCCGGTCGAACGCTTTATCGAGATTGCCGAGCCGTTCGTCTACGGGGTTGATACCGAGGTTCGTTGGGACCACGACGCTTATGATCCCGACGTGTTTGCAATGGTGGCTGGTGAGGTCCAGCAACGAGTGAACACGTTCTCCGAGATTCCTCGCTTCATCAGCTGGCTCTTCACCGAAGAGGTCGAGTTCGAAACGGACAACAAAGGCTGGACGAAGGGGATCCGCAAGGGAAAGCTCGTGCCAGAGATCCTCTCGGCTCTCGTCGAGCGCTTCGCGGACGTCGAGTGGACAGCAGAAGCCATGAACGACGCGGTGAGCGCCGTAGGCAACGAGTTGGGCGCCCGGTCGCAGGTCCCAGCGCGAGCAGCACTGACCGGGTCGACCGCTGGCATCCCGATTTGGGAGGCTGCGGCGACTCTCGACCGCGATGTGGTTATTGCCCGCTTTCAGCGCTTGTTGGACGTCCTTACTGCCGAGTAAACCACCCCTCGTGGTTCGCGATTGCGTCTCTATCGCTTCAGGTGATATTTTGGTCTGAGTAGGGCAGGCGATTTAGGGGCCATGCGACAGTGGATGAACAAGATGAGGAGTATGAAGCTCCGGTTTTGACCGATGAGGGTGCCGCCCTTCTCGCAAAGGCAGTCGCGCGCCACAAAAAGACCAGCGGCCGCCATGATCGTCGCCGCCACAAGGATGCTCTCCGCAACGACCCTGCCTCGGCAGAGAGCGCCTTTGAGGCCGATGACGCTGAGGATCTGGTCTTTGAGGACCCTGTAGTGGAGTCCTTTGATGACGATGATGTTGACGTCGCTGAAGATCTGGTCTTGGAGGATCCGGTTGAGGATTCCTTCGATGTAGACGGTGCGGAGGATCTGGCGGTAGAGGATCCCGCAGAGGA
>CAZTDG010000009.1:17063-29148 GCA_964612655.1 uncultured Acidimicrobiales bacterium
ATTCCTTCGATGTAGACGGTGCGGAGGATCTGGCGGTAGAGGATCCCGCAGAGGACGTCTTCGACACCGACGACGCTGAGGATCTGGCGGTAGAGGATCCCGCAGAGGATGTCTTGGACGCTGATGATGCGGAGGAGCTGGACGTTGAGGAGCTAGCCGAAGACAACCAGCTCGAGGACACTGCTCGAGCCGAGTCGGAGATCGACCCTGATCCGGCGGATGCTCCCGACCCTGAACCGAAGAAGCCGGTGCGTTCGCGTCCGATAGACATCACAACGTCGGACCATAAGGCTTCGCTGCAACCAGTCGCCAAGAACGAGACACCAACATCGAGAACCCTGGTTGCTCTGGGATTCATGATGCTCGCTGGACTAGTTCTGATCGGATTTGCGGCGTGGTCAACGTTCTCTGACAACACGGTCGAGTCTGAGGTCGCTGGGGTGGTCGAAGAGGCTGAGGATTCTGCGGTCGAAGAAGCCGATGACCCTGCGGGAGCAGTCGACGGCGAGCCTCTCGCCGCTGATGACCCGGTCGCGGAAGAAGCTAGCTCCCAAGAGACCGTTGACGACGAGTCCGTCGATGTCGAATCCCCGGAACCAGCACCAGCCGTTGACCCCGAAGCCCTCTCGTTTACCCTCGGCGAGGGTGTGGGGCTCTCGGTGTACGACGTTGATCCGGTCAACCAAGGAACCCGATCCTTCGCTATCCGAATCTCCAATGCCGGCGACGAGTTGATTCCCTCAACCGCTGGTTTCGAAATCCAAGTACTAACGGCATCGGGTGAGCGCATCCCGGCCATGGTTCGTTTCGTTCACCAGGAGATCCCGACCGGGTCCTCGGCGATCGCTACCGTCCGGGTAGAGGGTGTGCCGCAGGGTCCAACCACTGCGGTTCTGGTGTTCGCTGGGAACGACGTCGACGAACAAGAGCTCCCGTAGACGCGGTTAGATCAGGCTGGTCGATCGATATCGAACAGCGACCCCGCCGAGGTCGAGTACCAGTTGCCAACATGTCGACCAACCGCCCGAAGTTCATGTTGGTCGATATACAAGCCATCCGATACCACCCGCTCTGCAATATGGATTTTGGTGGCCTCACCGATGATCAACATGCCCATCCCGGCCTGATCTTTTGTTGGAGTGCCTACCGGGATCATCTGAGAAAGCGTGCATTCAAAGTTCGCGACCGCTTCGCCGACCATCGGCGCATTGGATGTCTCGGCGGTGATGGCGGTGAGGCCGACATGAACGAATTCGTCCTCGTCGGCTGGCAACGTAGCAGCGGTTGCATTCATGGCTTCGACCGTGTCTTCGGTGACTACGTTCACCGTGAAGACCCCGGTCGCTTCAATGTTGTTCAGTGTGTCTTTGCGGCCGCCCGCGGTCACTGGAGCGACCACGAACGTCGGTGGGTGCATGGCGACCGCGTTGAAGAACGAAAAGGGCGCCAGATTGTGGACCCCTGTCTCGGAGATGGTGCCAATCCAACCGATCGGCCGCGGGACAATCAGCCCGGTACTGAGCTTGTAGGAACTGATAGCGTCAAGGTCGGCTACGTCGAATGTTCGTTTGGCGTCGAGATCGGAGGCGGGCATGGGCGTAGCATTGTGGGTGTGAAGCCGCGAGGTCAAGCCAGGGTGCGGGTACCCAATGCGATCGGTCGCAAATGGTGATCGTTCGACGCGTCCTCGCGTGGACCTCGCTATTGCTGACCGGGTTTGTCGCGTTGTGGCTCGGTGTTGTTTTCGTACAGGTCACAACGGCAGCAAACGACGCACAGAACGCCACCGCCGAGGGGGACGCAATCGTGGTGCTCGGCGCGGCCCAATACAACGGCGAGCCTTCGCCGGTCCTCGAACGTCGCCTTGATACAGCGTTCTCGCTGTGGAGCGATGGGGCCGCAGATCAGATCGTGACGACGGGTGCCAACCAGCCCGGCGATACCTTCACCGAAGGGTTCGCGGCCTTCACCTATCTACGGAACCAGGGGGTGGCAGAGGACCGGATCGTGGTCGTCACCGACGGCGGAGATACATATGAGTCCTTGCTGGCGGCCGCGAACCAGCTTTCTGCCACTGATGACTCGATCGTGATCGTGACGGACGCCTACCACGCCCGACGAAGCCAAGAGATCGCCGTAGAGATCGGTCTGGACGCTGAGGTGGTGGCCTCGAGCGACGACACCAGTCTTAGCCGCCGCTCCCGGGAAACGGTTGCGGTCGCTCTGGGTCGTTTAGTGAGCTTTCGTCGACTGAGCGCCTGGCGCTAGCTCACGCAGCAACCCACACGAGGTCATCTCGAGCCGCAAAGGAATCGAACTCGTCGACGAGATCGGTCCACGCCGAGCGTTCCGAGACGTTGCGAAAGGTGAAGTCTGCTTCGTCGACGCCAAGTTCGATCGCGATGCGCATGGCGGAAAGTCGTTGGGGGTTGATATCCATATGCAAGACCATACGGATGGGGTGTGACAGCGCCGTTCGTCAGCGCCGTTCGTCAGCGCCGTTCGTCAGCCCTGGCGGGCTTCCTCTCTAACGAGTTTCTCGCCTAGGGGCTCGAAACGTCGCCTGTCTCGCCTAGGGGCTCGAAACGTCGCCTGTCTCGCCTGGGGGCTCGAAGCGTCGCCTGTACCTCGACGCAATACGCACCCCGTACGGGATTTGAACCCGTGTTACCTGCGTGAGAGGCAGGCGTCCTAGGCCGCTAGACGAACGGGGCAGGATGCATTGACGAAGATTTCTCGCCAACTATGTTTCCGGACGTAATCCGGGTAGTTCGGGGAGGAGGACTTGAACCCCCAATGGCTGTACCAGAAACAGCTGTGTTACCAATTACACCATCCCCGAAGGACTTAATGAGCGTAGCGAAAAGCGGCGATTCTTCCCACCTCGGGGAGGGGGACGGATTTACGACTTTCGACACACGAAGTGCGTGTTGGTCCTATCGGCCTTGCGAACGTGTGGCTTGACGTTGCTGAAACCGGCGTCCGCAAGGTGTTCGAGCGTGCGCTCGGTTCCCCACGCGGTGCCCAGTCCCTCGCCGCCCCCGGCGATCGAAACGCTCATGCAGTGCATGGTGGAGACGGTGTAGAGGTAGGCGCCGATCGGGTCATCCAAGTTGTCCTCGAGCGCCGAGGCGGCCTTGGGTTCGACGCAGAGGTAGGTGCCGTCGTCTCGCAACGCTCGGGCGATGTTGTCGAGCACCGTCGCTGGGTGGGCTTGGTCGTGAATGGCATCGAAGGTCGTGATGAAGTCGTAGCCGTCGGTGGCATCGATCGATGCCGCGTCACGGGCGACAAACGTGAGGTTGGGGAGCTCAGCTTGGCTGGCTGCACTTCGGGCGGTCGTGAGCGCATCGTCGGAGAAGTCGTAGCCGGTAAACGAGCTCTCGGGGTAGGCCTTGGCCATCAGTACGAGCGCATGTCCGCTGCCGCATCCGATGTCGGCGACATCAATGCCTGAAGTGAGGCGGTCCGTCAGTCCGTCGATCGCTGGCAGCGTCTCTTGCAAAAGGCCAGCGTCGAAGCGGGCGCCGCTCTGCTCGGCCATCAACGCCTGGAATGCCGGGTAACGGTCATAACTCACGCCGGCGCCGGTCGTAAAGGCTTCAACAACATCGTCTTCGACCTGACCGAGCAAGGCAATGTATTGCATGGTCGACGCGATGTTGAGTGGGCCGCCAGCGCGCGTGACCAACGTGGCGTGTTCCTCGGGAAGGACGTAGGTCTTATCCCCGGGAGAAAATTCCACGATCTCGCCCGCGGTCATCGCTGCGAGCCACTCTCGAACGTAGCGTTCGTCGAGCCCAGCAGCTTCGGCGAGCTGATCGCTGGTGACCGGGCCCAGCGGCGCCATGCTGTCGAACAGTCCGGTTCGGTGCCCCACGCTCAACATGAGTGCCAGAGAGCCTCCATTGAGGGTCCCGAGCATGGTTCCCATGAACCGTTTCGCTTTGTCCTTGTCCATTGCCACCTCCAGCTCAACGGAGACTGTAGGGAAGCGACTGCGCCAATGCGCAGGTGGGAGAAGTTACGCGGCCATGAGTTCGGGAGTGACCGGTGGGTAGCCAGCGGCGAGGAAGTTCGCGTGATCAGCAAGTTCGGAAAGACAGCTGAGCCACCATTCCGAGCTAACCGTGCGGCCAGCTGGCATGGATTCCAGCATGTCGTCGACCGTCAGCTCAAGGCCCAAGTCTCTTCCTCGGCCAAGGTTGCGCAGGTCGAGCAGTCGATCGACGACTTCGGCTCGCGGCATCGTTGGGCCAGGGATCTCTTCAAGCAATTTGATAGTGCAATCTTGAAGGTCGGTATGGAGGTCAGGGGCTGTCACTTGGATCACGTTTGGCAATTCGGCAGGGACTTATTGGAGTTGAGGCTTCCGGGTCGAAAATTGTTGCTGGTTCGGTACTTTCAGCGTACGTGACGGGGGTCTCATCTCCTGTAGGTCGTTTTGCTCCTAAATCGCGGCCCGAAGTTTGTCGTTAAGTCGTATGTGAAACTAACGAAACTCTCTCCCCGGGCGGCTATTGGGACTGCGGTAGCGCTGATCGGCTTAAGCCTCGGCGCAGCGCCAGTCGCCGCTCAAGCGACTGTGACCTGTGAAGGTCAACCCGCCACGATCGTGGGTACCAACGGCAATGACGTAATCGTTGGCACTCGAGGTAACGACGTGATCGTTGCCCTCGGTGGCGACGACATTGTTCGCGGTGGTTCCGGCGACGACATCATCTGTGGTGGCGACGGTGCTGACACCCTGGTCGGCGACCGTGGAGCCGACATCCTCCTCGGTGAGCGAGGCAGGGATCACCTCGAGGGAAGCCGAGGCCAGGACGAGCTGTACGGTGGCAACGGCGCCGACGTGCTTATCGGTGGCAACGGTGCAGACGAAATCTATGGAAACCGTGGCGCTGACTTCCTGAACGGAAACCGTGGTGCTGACGTGCTCCGCGGCGGCCAACAGGATGATGAAATTCGAGGCGGCCTGCAGGTCGACACGATCCTCGGTGGCGACGGTGTTGATGCCTGTGACGGCGAAAACCTAAGCACCTGCGAAGGTAACAATGTCACGGCGCCAGCCCCTGCTCCGGCTCCATCACCCGCTGCTAACCCAGCACCTGCTGCTACGCCAGCACCTGCTCCCGCGACTACTCCTTCATCGCCGCTTAGCTCGTCGGTCGGATGTACCCAAGAGGACTTCGTTGCCTACTACCAGCCGCTGATCGGCCAGCAGACGCAGTCGACTCTCGGCGAGGTACGTGCGGAGTTGCTCAGCCTTATCAACGAGACCCGTGCCTTCTGCGGATTGAACCCATTGAGCGTGCACTCGTTCGCTCAGTCGTCGGCTCAGGGCTGGAACGACACGCTTCGATCTGACAAAGATGCCGGAGTTCCCGGTTGGTTCCGTCATGGCACCACCTTCGGCGACATCTTCAGTGCCCAGAACGGTCTCTCGACCGTCGGTGAGAACCTTGGCTTCAGCAGCGGCACGACCGACGTAACGTCGATTCACTTGCTGCTCATCGAGTCCGGCGGCCACCTCTGCAACATCATCAACCCGGACTTCGACTATGTCGGAATCGGCGCTGACACGTTCACGGGCTCGTTCTCGTCGGGCGGCAGCGGCATGATCATCACCGAGCAGTTCGCTGGCGACTTCTCGCCATCGACCCCATCGGTTTCGACCTTTATCGCCGAAGATGACTTCGGTAACCCAAACAACTCCAACACCTGGAGCTGCTTCTAAGCAGAGTTCTTCGCCGCCAAGGCGAAACTTGTTCAAAAAGCGAAAGATCGCCGCAGCTATGCTGCGGCGACTTTCATGTCGGGGAGGGGAGATTCGAACTCCCGATCTCCTGTTCCCAAAACAGGCGCCTTAGCCAGACTAGGCCACTCCCCGGAACGCATTGAATGGTAGCCGAAATTTGAAGATTTCGGCGCTCAGCAACCAAGGTTTGCTGACCGATAGGACTATGTGTCTGACCTAACGGAGCTCGACGAAGCCTTTGCTGAGGTTGAGCAGCGTCGCGCTGCGGCTGCTAGCCATGAGCGGGCCAGTCGTGGCCTGTGGCTCGCCCATCATTGGCCGCATCGCTACGAACGCTGCACGGTCATTGGCGGACGCCACGTGTGCCGTCGTTGCCTGTGGTTCTATGTCACCGCCTTTTTGACCTTGGCCGCCGCACCATTTGGCGTTTCGCCCTGGCCCGCATCGTGGGACCTAGCGATGGTTTGGCTACTGGCATTGCCCGCGACGATCGATTTCGTAGGGGGCGAGTTTGGCTGGTGGCGTTATGACGCTCGCCGACAGATCATCGTTACGTTCATTCTGGGTTTGGCCGTAGGGCGCGGCTTTTACGCAGAACTCATGGATTCGGGCAGCTGGACCTTTTGGGGTCCGGTGCTGGTCTATGGATCACTCTGGTTCGCTGTGGCTGTGCTGCAGTGGACGCGCAAACGCGGTCAATACCGCGAAGATCACGAACATCACGATCATTCCCATGCCGCGTAGGTTCGCTGCGCTGTAGTGCTGCTTAGTTAGGTGAGTGCAGCTTCGACGCGCTCGGTGGCGTCGTCCTCGGAGATCTCCAACGCGAAGCTCAGCTCGCTGACGAGCACGCCACGCGCCTTGGTGAACAGCGACTTCTCGCCAGCGGAGAGTCCCTTGTCAGCTTCACGAAGCGCCAGGTTACGTACGACCTCGGCCACCTGGTAGACGTCACCAGACTTCAGCTTCTCTTGATGGTTCTTGAAGCGACGGCTCCAGTTAGGCGGTTCACGAATCCCGCGCTTTTGGAGCACCTCGAAGAGATCTTCGACATCTTCGGTGCTGATCGGCCAGCGCATGCCGACCTCTTCGACGTTGTCGACGGGGACCGAAAGGGTCATCTCGCCGTGAGCCATCTCGAGTACGAGATACTCCTTCTTCTCGCCGAAGGCTTCACGCTTCTCCTTTTTTGTCACCACTGCTGCACCGTGGTGTGGATAGACGACGCGATCACCAACATCAAACATAAATATTCTTAAACCTCTTGAATGAAGACACGGGGGCTGTTAAGGCCAAGGATGCCAGGACTTTGTAGCAATGCCAATGCAGGGGGGTGGATTTATCACCCGAAGTGGCGGTCTTTTCGCTGAGAGGGCGTTTTAGCCCAATCCGAGCGATGCACGGGTGCGCGAACCTGACTCGGCGAGCAGATCGAGGTCGAGCTGCGTCCCAATGGTTGGCGGCGAGTCCGTAGGGATGACCTGCCAGGTATTCCGGTTGTCGACCCACGTCGGGTTAGCCACCACTTCGGTCACGGTGAGCTCGCCCGCATCGTTGCGTTCCACGACGAAATCCAACAGCACGCCGTCCTGGCTATCGACCGGGCACGCCGTCGGGCATTCCGGGATCCCTTGGGCCTGGTTCGAAAGCAGGTTGCCGAGCCCATACGCGATGTACTCGCCGTTGATCTCGACAACTTCCTGGGGCACGTGAGCGTGATGGCCGATGATCAGATCGACATCTGGTGATGCCAGAAGCCGGGGCCCGAGATCGGCCTGCAGCTCGTCGATGTCGTTTTGGAACTCGGTTCCCCAGTGCATGCTGACGATGGTGAACTCGCTGCCGAGGGCCCGTTGCTGGGCGGCATCGGAGAGGATCTGGGCCTCGTCGATTTGAGCGACGCGATCTTGAGGGACCTCATCGGCTGCTCGGCCGTTGAGCCCGAAGGTATAGCTGAGGTGGCCCACGATGTTGCCGAGCACATTGAACTGCCATCTCTGCGCGGCTTGTTCCGGAGTCGCTGCGATGCCCACATGGGAGAGGCTGACCCGTTGCAGCTGATCGACCGTTGAGATGACGCTGGCCTCACCGGAGTCCCACGCGTGGTTCGATGCCAAGGAGCACGAGTCGAATCCAGCACCCACGAGAGCGTCGGCGAGTTCCATCGGCGCCCGGAACGTACCGTCGAAGGCGAGGTCTTCGTTGGTCGAGGACAGCGGCACCTCTAAGTGGCAGATAGCGAAGTCTCTGCTCGCGATGAGGTTTTGGACGGGAGCGAATAGGGGAGCGAAGTCGTAGGTGTTGTCGCCGGTCTGGGCTGCTTCAGCGACCCGTTCGTGGATCAAGATGTCGCCAGATGCTGAGATGGTAAAGCGGTCAGCTGCTGCCCCGCCACTGGGATTGGCTGCCGCCGAGTTGCCTTCGCCGTCGGTATCGAAATCGCCCTCTTCGCTATCGCCCATGGCGTTGCTGCGAACCGAGGCTGCCGCCAGGGCGTCCTCGTCGAGCGAGGAGGCCGAACCTCCGCCGTCGCTGCCGAACGACAAGAACAGCGATAGTCCGCCGAGTGCGAACATCCCGAGGGTCAGGGTCCACATGAAGTTGTCACCGTTTCGCCCGGCGCGTTTTTCGGTCATGCGAAGTTAGAAGTTATCGCCACTCCCGGGCTAACACCCGATACGTTGCCATCGCGATTTCGGACCTCGGTGCCATTCACGTAGACGTACTGGACGCCGAGAGACTCTTGAGCCGGGTTTTCGATCGTGGACTGATCGATGATGGTGGCGGCATCGAACACGGTGATATCGGCGTCTGCGCCGATCTGGAGGCGTCCTTTGCGAGCCATTTGATCCGAACCGATTGCGGTCAGGTTGGCAGGGCGAATGGTCAACATCGCCAGAGCGTCGACGAGCGAGATCAGGCCTCGGTTGCGAGAGAACTCGCCGATCGTGCGACAGAACGCTCCGGTCGAACGTGGGTGATTGTTGTGCGGCCGTTCCAAGATGGCGTCGGAGCCAATCATCATGAACGGGGCTTGGACACCGAGTTCCAGGTCGGACCGTGGAATCGCGTATGCGGCGGTGAGGGCGTTTTGGGACAGCGCGTCGCTGTAGGTGTCTTCGGTCAGGCGAACGTTGGTGCCGGCGACCTGGAGGTCATCGAAAGAGAGGCCGTACTTGTCTTCCCAGCCGACGAATCGGCTGGTGCCGAGGTAGGTGGCCCAGAACTCGTAGGGGTACATGCACGACGACATCGATAGCCCGCCGTCGATCGCTGCGGACAGTTCGCCGAGCGCTTCGGCCATGCGGGTGGTGCCACCGGTCGAGTTCAGGTGTTCGACGTGCACGTGACAGCCCGTCTTGTCGGCGACGTCGATGAGTTCTCGGATCGCCTGGGCTTGGAGATCGGTGTTGGTGGTGTCGCTGAATCGTGCGTGGACACATAGGGGGACGCTGAGCGAGGCGGCCATGCGTCCCATGTCCAACAGCTCGTTCTCGCTGACACCAGGTGCGTACTCGGGCTGGGCATGGATGCCGAGGTATCCGGCTCGGACCTCGGTCTCAACAATTTGTGAGATCGCAGCGATGTCACCGGCTTCGGCGGGTTCGTCGGGAACGAAGCCGACCTGCTGGCGTGCCCACGAGTTGTGTACCGCGCCGCCGAAGTTGATCGGTACGCCGGTGAAGTTCCAATCGGAGTAGAAGCGGTCCGCTGTGAAGCGCAATCCGTGCATGCCGAGGTTGGTGGTGACGCCGTCGGCGATCTTCCACCATTCGCCGTACTGGTTTGGCTGGTAGCTCAAGATGTCGATGAAGCCAGGGGAAACGACGAGTCCGCTCACATCTACGCTGCGGCCAGCGGCGATTGGCTGGTCACTGATCTCGACGATCGTGGAGCCGATCAGCGCGATGTTGCCGACGCGGTCGAATCCGGTTTCGGGGTCGATGATGCGCCCGCCGGTTAGAACGACGTCGGCTTGTTGGCCTGGCTGCAAACGAGCACTCGCGTCGAGGATCGGGGCCTCGAAGGGGCCAGCGGTTTCGGGGGCAGCTGCAAATTCTTCAGCGGGGGCTGTAGAGATCGGTTGCCCGGTAACCGCGTCGCTCGCGGTGCTTTCGGTCGGGTCAGCGGGCCGAGGGTTGGTTGTCACGACCGTGTTTGCGGCATCGAGGTGTCGGATGCTGGCCGCGGACAGGATGCTGAACCCCACGCCGAACACGACCTTGCGACGGTCGATAACGTAATTCATCGGAGCATCAGGATCCAACGGTGTTGGTCCTGGTTTGCGTGGCGCAGGCCGTTCCTCAGTCACAATTGACATAATATCTCTACCGCGCGATGATCTCGACTCGCTCTTACGAGTCATTTACCGACACGGGTTTCGAGCCGAGCGGTGGAATCGGCGAGGTTGGCCTCTCAGGTGAATAGTTCGGCGCACACCTTCGCTAGAAAACCCGCTCTGTGGCGTAAATTTCGGCGCTGACCGCAGGCTGTATCGAGGCGGACTTTGGAGAGTCCTTCTCGGTCACAGGAGTAGGCGAGGATTCCGCTGAATGCGTTGGTCTCGAGGTCCTGGATTTGGGTATGGAGAACGTCGACGATCACGACAGCGATCGACCAGTCGGGGTCAGCCCGCAATCCGATGAGGTCAGCGACCGGGTCTACGGGGTCGAGTTCGACGGGGTGAAACCCGACCGTGTCCGCCCCAAACTCGATGCCGATAAGCAGCGGAGCGAGACCGTCGAAGGTGTCGAGGCACCAATCGGTGAGTGGGCCGAGCAGGGGAGAGGTCGCAGGAAAAGGAGTAGGTGACATGGCTGCCTTGAAAGGATTGGTTGAGGCAGCGATCTGCGAGACGTCGGTGACGTTGCGAGCAGTCTGGTTCAAGGGTGTGACGCTCTGGAACTAGGCGACAGAGTCCGCTTCGACGGTGTAGCTCAAGGTGCCGAGCACCTCGCCCATCCGCCATTTCTACACCGAGGTCAGGCCGATCGAGTGCAGCCGAGCCGATTGGTTGCCCGCGGGGTTCTGGGAACACTCAGCATGAATAATTCATGCTCACTGTTCCTAGATTCCGTAGTTCGGGGGAGTTAGCCGGTGGCGAGTTCGAAGGCTCGGTTTGGGACGAACTGGCCAGCGCCTGCGATGCAGCCGTCGGCTTCGCCTGGCACCTTGACCCAGAGGTAGGCGTCGACGGTTGAGCTGCCTGGCTGAAGTGTCGGGTCATCGCCGATTGCGCGTCCCGGAGCGTCGCACCATTCGCCGTTGGCGCCGTTGCCGTTGCGGCTGGTGTCGATGACCTGGCCGAGTCCGTTCGGGTTGCCCAATGCGTTCAAGACCTGGCTACCGAAGGCTGCCTCGTTGGAGGTGGCGTTGTAGTTGGAGACGTTCGTGAAGAAACCGTCGGAGCTGAGCACCCCGGCGTCTCGGAGTCGGTTGGCCATGTCGGTCGGGGCCACCCAGTTCGAGTGCCCGGCGTCGAGATAGACGCTGCAGTTCGCACACGTCGACTTGATCGTGTCGACAGCGCTCGCGAGAGCGTCGTTGCGTTCGCTGCTCGCACAACCGTTAAGCGCGAGTGCGTCGGGTTCGAGAATGACGATCGCACCGGAGTTACCGAGGCCAGATGCGAATGACGAAATCCAGGCGTCGTATTGGGCAAAGTTCGCCGCGCCACCGGAGCTGTGCTGCCCGCAGTCACGATTGACGATGTTGTAGGCCACCAGGGCGGGAACGGCGTTCGCGGCGGTTGCCCGGTTCACGTAGGCAGCGACATCGGCGCCGACGTTGCTGTTCCAGTCACCGAACCAGCGGGCGATCGGTTGAGATCCGATCTCACTTGCGATCGTCGCCGCTCGAGGGTCTGTCGAGTTGTTCGATGCCCATTGCGCTGCGCTGTTGGTCGAGTCGACGAACAGTTGACCAGCGACCTGCACGGGTGCTCGGGGCAGCGTCGGTGCGGGCGCTGCCGTAGTCGTAGTCGTTGCGACGGCTCGGTTCGCTGAGTCCGTGGTCGGAGGAGTTGTCGCACGGCTAGCGGGTTGGCTCGCGGGGCTAGACGCAACGGTGGTTGGGGAAGAGCTGGTCGCGTTGGCCTGGGTCTGGGTTGTGCTGTCCCGGTCGGAACTGCTCGATGCGGCGCTGGCTCGGTTACTCACGTTGTTCGTGGCGACTGCAGGGCTCGACGTCACGCCCTCGATCTCGGGCGTTTCACCGCTCGCAGGTTCACTGGCGTCATCGTTCGATGAGTGCTCTACGTTGTCGCTCTCGGCCAGGCTGGTGGTCGAGTCACTCGAGGCGCTAGGTGTTGTCGCGGACTCATTGGCG
>CAZTDG010000009.1:29248-36494 GCA_964612655.1 uncultured Acidimicrobiales bacterium
CAGGCTGGTGGTCGAGTCACTCGAGGCGCTAGGTGTTGTCGCGGACTCATTGGCGGTGTCGATCTCAGCGATTGCCTCTGGCGGTGCGCCGCTCTCGGGTGCCGGATCGTTTGCGATGGACGAAGACTGCGATGTGTCGGACTCGGTTACGGCACTTGGGGTCTGGTCGGCTGCGTTCGAGATCACATCGGAATCAGAGCCTGATCGCCCGAGCAGAAACCCTCCCACGAGCGCGAGGACGGCAATCACCGCGACGCCTACGCCGATAGCCGCACGATTAGAGGTGTTTTCATTGCCTGTTTGCACACCCCGTTATCGGAATGATTGGCGATTTACTTGACTAGCTCCGGCCCGATTCTTTCACCAGTCGTTTCCACGGTTCGCGCTTGGCGGCGAGCGGAACGGCGATAGAAAGCCCGCGCCCGGCTAAACCTCCCTTTGCAGCCGCGACGCATGCACCCGCACCAATGAACAGTGACTCGGCGTTCGTTGGCCGATGTTCGGTGTTGAGGTCCCATGCGTGCAGGTGCCATTCGACGGCAGCGATGCCGACGTGTTGGCCCACGGTCACCGAGCCACCGGGGTATCCAAAGGGAAGCGACCAGTCGCCGGAAGCGTCATCGAGATAGGAGCGAGCGGATGCCACGAATGTGGACACAGCCTGGGGTCCGCTGAGGTGGTTGAGCGCTGACAGCGCCTCTTCGTTGCGTACGCCGAACTCCGATTCAGAAAACGGCGGGCTGAAGTCGCCGTCGCGAGCTCGGGCCAGCCACTCGTGATACCAGCCGATCACACCAACGAGGTGGCGTGCCGTTTGTGTCGCGTCCCAAGATCCGCACGCAGGTTGGCCCCATGCGGCCTCGGACAATCCCGCAGTGACTGTCTCGATTGCCTCGACTCCAGACAGATAGTTCGCGGCCACTTCGGCCTTGGGTTGTGACAGTTGTGCGCTCACGGAGTTCCGCCTTCGTTGTAGAGGTGCCTCTCTAGATGATCTAGAGACTATTCTCTAGATCGTGCCCGCGCCAGCGAAATTCACCCGTGATGAGATCCTCGACGCTGCAGTCGAGCAGATCGCAGCCGCGGGGTTCAGCGGAGCTTCGGTGGCCTCTATCGCACGGTCGATCGGCGCGCCGAGTGGGTCGATTTACCACCGATTCGCGTCGCGGGAACATCTCATCGGGGCGCTATGGGTGAGGACGGCAAGCCGGTACGGCGATTCGCTTGGTGATGTCATTGAGGCGACCGCAAAGGCAGAACTGGCGAAGGTGATCGTGGGTCACACCTTCGGCTGGGTCACCGAGAACCCGAATGAAGCCACGCTGTTGATGCGTTTCCGAACCGAAGACTTTGCCCCCGGCGATTGGCCCGACGACGTGGTGGCGTCGATCACCGAGACGAACGGCCGCCTCGCTCAGCGTCTGTTTCTGGCAGCGGTAGAAATCGAGGTGGATCCACTGGACATGATGCTCGCCGCCGTCGACATCCCGGCCGCTACAGCGCGGCGTGCCTTGCTGCTCGGCGACCCCGACATGGCAGCTCACCTACGGGCCCGTGCGGTGGAGCTCGTCGGCAGTCTTCTCGGCGTGGGCGACTCGTAACCGATATATCCCGCGTACTGCCGCGTAGCTAGTCTTGATTATGGCCTCGTTTCCTCTGTCGATCCTTGACGTCTCGTTTGTGTCCCCTGGAACGACGAGCGCCGACGCCCTCGCTGCTACGACCCAACTGGCCGTAAAGGGTGACGAGCTCGGCTTTGAACGCTTCTGGGTGGCCGAGCACCACAACTCCTCGTCGGTTGCCAGCACGACCCCGCCGGTTCTGATTTCGCACCTCGCGGCGAACACCGAGCGAATCAAGGTGGGCTCGGGCGGGGTCATGTTGCCCAACCATGCGCCCTTCGTCGTCGCCGAACAGTTCGCCATGCTCGAAGCCCTCTACCCGGGGCGAATCGACCTGGGAATTGGGCGAGCTCCAGGAACCGACCCTCGGACGGGCGAAGCGCTTCGTCGAGGCATCCAATCGATCGACGTCGACGAGTTCCCGAGCCAGGTACTCGATGTGATGGGCCTGCTCGGCGATGTTCGTACCGAGGAGGGGATGCACACCTATATCGCAGCTACCCCCAACGCCACGACTGCGCCGAGTATCGCGCTATTGGGTTCGAGCGGTTACTCCGCAGAACTCGCAGGACGACTCGGACTGCCCTTCGGCTTCGCGCACCACTTCGGGATGGGCGGCACCGACGAAGCGAGCGAGATCTACAGCGAGCACTTCACACCATCGCCCATCCTCGACTCGCCCTACATGATCGTGACCGCCGTGGCGGTCGCCGCCGACACCTCCGAAGAAGCCGATCGGCTCATGGCCTCACACCGGTTGTTCAAGCACGGGTTGATGACCGGTCGACGGCTGGGCTTCTTGCCGGTTGACGATGCGGTTGCACACGGCTCGTATCGCACAGCGGCGATTATGAAGAGCAACGCCATCTTCGGAACCGCGGGTGAGGTCGCCGAAGGTTTGGAGAAGTTGGCGGCCCATGTCGGCGCCCAAGAAGTGATGATCACCGTGCCGGTCCAAGACCTAAAAGCCCGACTCCACAGCCTCGAACTCACTGCCAAGGCACTGCTCGCCGTTCGTCGGCCCTAGCGGGCCTCCTCTCTAACCGAGTTGCTCGCTAGCGCTCACAACATCGAGTAACAGCCGATCGCCAAACAACCTAGATAGCTCCCAGCTACGAAGGGCAACCCTGCGGGTTGCGGTGGGAGCGGTGTCGGCCTCCGGCCAGCAGTCTGAGTGAGGAACGAACGGCAGCATCGAGGAGCCGCCGGGCGACGGATTGCGACCGCTGAATCAGCCTGTCACACCCCATCCCTATGTTGTTGCTCAGATGTTCGTAGCATGTTCCGAGCGGTCGGAGACTGTTACGACACCAGGGGTCTACCCCTAAGTCAGTACTACCTTCGAAAGGCTCCTTCGTGGAACCCACCGTTACTCCAACCGACACTCCGACCGCTCCCAGCGAGGGAGACGACGGCACCACCGCTCGTAGCTCTTTTCGCAAGGGTGCGACGGCCACACAGGCCTTTGGCGCGGGTCGTCGGGAAAGCCATGATGCGAGCGAGTTCTACGCTCGCTTTACCGCTCCGATGGTGTCCGATGACGAGACGGTCAACACCCTGCCCGAGGCGACCGAACTCGGTCTTGAGGATTGGTGCGTCAAGGGAGATGCTCGCGACATGTCGCTCATCCCCGACAATTCGGTTGCCCTCGTCGTTACTTCACCGCCGTATTTCGTGGGTAAAGAGTACGAACAGGCGGTCGTTGGCGATCGCGATCGTGCCCAGGCGATCCCCGAGTCGTACCTCGATTTCTTGCAGATGCTGCGGGACATCTTTTCGGAATGCCTTCGGGTGCTCGAACCAGGTGGCCGTATGGCGGTCAACGTCGCTAACCTCGGCCGAAAGCCATATCGCAGCCTCTCGGCAGACGTCATCAGCATCCTTCAGGACGACCTCGGCATGTTGTTGCGCGGCGAGATCATTTGGCACAAGGCCGAAGGCGCTAGCGGGTCGCTTGCATGGGGTTCGTATCGCTCCGCGACCAACCCGGTCCTTCGTGACATCACCGAACGCGTGATCATCGCCAGCAAGGGCCGGTTCGACCGTGCCCTTAAGCCCGCCAAGCGCGAGACCCAGGGCATGCCGCATCGCAGCAGTGTGAGCGCAGATGAATTCATGGAAGCCACGCTCGACGTGTGGCGCATCGACCCCGAGTCGGCCCGCCGCGTCGGTCACCCGGCACCGTTCCCTGTCGAATTGCCACGTCGCCTCATCGATCTCTACACCTTCGAAGGTGATGTCGTGCTCGACCCGTTCTTGGGTTCGGGTTCCACGGTCGTGGCCGCTGCCCGCACCGCACGCCGAGGAGTCGGTTTCGACCTCGACTCCGACTACATCGAACTGGCCCGTGAACGGGTCGCAGCAGAACAGGCCCGTAGAAGACACCGGGCTGTCGAATCAGCAGGAGATGAACCATTGCCACTCGTAGAAGTCCCTAAAAATATCGACGAACGAGTCGAACACTTCCAGGCGCGAGCCACCAAGGAAGGCAAGAAGGCCCAAGACCTCGCCAAGGAGGTCCTCAGCGAAGCTGGGTTCGAGATCATTGCCGAGAAGGTGAAGGTCAAAGGCACCGGCCTCCAGTACAACTTCGAGATCGCAGATGCGGCGGGCGAGCACCGCTACTACGTCGACATGTCGGGTGCGTTCACCAGCAGCCGTCCTGGCCTGATGCGTACCGACACGTTGTGGAAGATGCTCGGTCGGGCCAACGTGCTCAAGACCACCCACCCCGATACTCGCCTGCTCGTGCTGACCTCGCACCTGCCGCGGAAGAACTCCGAAGGAGATCGGGCGATGCGGGCCGTTGGCCCGTGGGCGATCTTCGATGCCATCGAGATCTTTGATGACCCAGGCGATGGTCTGTTTGCCGATGACGCTGACGTCAGCGATGCTGCTGGTGTGGAGCGACTTCGACGATATGCACGACTCGGCGCCCTTGAGCCGTTGCCCGGCTTTTGGACACCGAAGGACATTGCAGATCGGTTCCACACCCGGGGCGCATGAACGCCGTCGCTTATGCCGTCGTCCGCGACGAGCCGCCAACGGTGTACGCCGCAGAGTCTGTTGACGTCCTGCAGCGACTGCTGGCCCTAGAAGTGGTCGCTCGTTCGGTTCCTGCCGGGCTCGATCCAAACGCGAAGAAGCGCATGCAGAAGGCTCTGCTCGATGAGCGTTGGGCTGATGCTGTCGTGGAGTGGATCGATACCACCGGTGTTGCCATCGATGTCTATACCCATTTGCACGTCTACTCCGACGCCGACCTGCCAAACGATTTGATCGGTGCGCAGCTCCAGTTCGCGCCGCTCTATCGTGACGATCGAGATGACGGTTAGAGCAACCTTTGAGATGACGATCTGAGATGGCGAGTTCTCGCACCAAGATCACCGAGATCGTGACCGGCCTTGCAATGCTCGGCTTTCCGAGCGTCGATCGAGCACTCGCTGTTCGTCCCGACTGGTTCCACAACGTCACCGATGACGAGTACGACCTTCTCGCCGATGAACTGTCCGCCGGCGAATCCGTTGCGGAGTTCGCGCAAGCCTGGGATCACGGCGAACGCTTTTTGAACTCGCCAGATGGCTTGCGTGGTCGAGTGCCCGACCGGGTCGAGTGGCAAGGCCCCGGACGCCCTCCCGGATACGACCAAATCCCGGCCGATCTGCGGGTCGATCACGTGTATCTCATCAGCTGCAAGTACGGCTCGGACATCTTGTTCAACGTGTCGCCTTCCCATGTCTTCGATCGACTCCTGGCCGAGCGGCGTGGCGACCGGACGGACTGGTTCCTCGAGGTCGCGCCCGAGGCCTACCAAGACCTGTATCAACGCAGCATCAGTGCCACCGATTTGGCGCAAATGCCCGAGTGTGTGAGCAAACTCGACGGTGAGTCTCGCCAACGACTCAAGGACGCGCTTCCGACCCGAGGGGCGTGGCCAGACGAGCTGGCCAACCCGTATCGCGACTTCGTCAACGCGGTCTCGGTCGCGACCGCGCATCGTTGGAAGGAAAACCTCGCAGATAAGGCCGACCAAGAGCAGATGCTGTGGCGGTTGCTCCGGTTCCAGCCGGCGCCGTACTTCGTTCTCGGAGCGAGCCACGACGGAACGCCACTGCGGTTCCGGGTCGGGACGCCATCCGATTTTCGTCGAGAGTTCGCGATTCGCTCGTTCGACGTATGGGCCGATGCGATGGGCCAGCCCCTCGTTCGCTGGCGGGCCGAATTACAGGGTGCTCGCCGCCCCATAGAAGGCCACGTCGAAGTGCGTTGGTCCCGTGGTCGCTTCGGTGGCGTCCCCGAAGCCAAGGTTCATCTCGATACCGCCCACCATCAGGTCGCGAACTACACCGAGATTCGCTGAGCGACAGATTGCGCAGCGGTGTAGTTGACTACGAGCGACCGACGACGTCGATCGCTCGCACTGCAGTGGCCCAACGTCGTAGGGCGAGCTCACGGGTGAGTTCGGCATCGCTCGCCACGTAGGCGTTGAGCGATTCCTCGCTCAACTCGTGGATCATGGTTCGATCAACTTCTACCGGCTCAAGCCCAGCGAGACGGGCGAGGACCTTGAGCCCGCACGGGAGGCCAAGTGACGCACCGACGTCGGCGCGATAGACGAGGTATGCGTCGAGATGGGCATGGGAGTGCCAGTGCGCGCGGTATCCGCCAGCATGACCGGGCAGCGGCTCCCTATGCGAGCGGGACCGGGCGTCGGCAATCATGTGTAGCCCCAACGCAATTCCACGAAGGCTCGCTCGATCTGCGATGAACGGCAGATCGAATCGGGCGCCGTTCCAGGTGACGAGCACACCTGGCGCCATGTCGAGAAGGTGCCGGTCGACATCGACAAGAATGTCGGCCTCGTCGCCGGTGAACACTCGCGAGCCGTGCGCGGTTGCGACCGCGACTGCGACAATCGGCGCCACGGTGGGATCAAGCCCGCCCAGCTCGGTATCGGTTTCGATGTCGAGGGCGTAGACGGCGTCCTCAGTAGTGGAGAACGAGCCAGGGCTCAGAGGCGGTGTTGGGTCGAGGGTCGTGATGTCCTGACCCTAGTAGCCGAGACTGACAGTCCCTCGTGGGTTACCGCTCACATGCTTGGAAGGTATCGCCGGAGTTATCCGCTCGTCCTTCGATGCGCCCGAAGCACGCGTCGGCATCGGGGCCACCGTTCAGGAAGTCGGGACCGAGCAGTCCAGTGAGATGGTCGCGGCCGTTCTCGCCGAACAGGCGGTCAGCGGCCTTGCCACCGATGATGGTGTCCGCGCCGTTGCCGCCAAAGATGCGGTCCCTGCCGCCTCCGCCATGAAGCTCGTCGCTGCCGTCGCCACCGATGATCTCGTCACGTCCGCCGTTGCCGAAGAGCGTGTCCGCTCCGGGACCTCCATCGATAATGTCTACGCCTGCGTTTCCACAGATCACGTCGTTGCCGCCAAGGCCACGAATGCGATCTCTGCCGCGAAGACCCATGATGACGTCTCGACCCTCGGTTCCGACGAGCACGTCGTCGCCGTGGGTTCCGACGATGGTTGCCACTTCACCGTTACACGTCGGTTGCGGGGTGGTTACCGCCGGTGCTGGAGCGACCGTCGTAGTGGTGGTTCGAGGAACCGTCGTGGTTGTAG
>CAZTDG010000010.1:0-9093 GCA_964612655.1 uncultured Acidimicrobiales bacterium
CTCGTACGCGAGACTTGGGGGCCACGGTCGAGCTCGCCGGTGCCGATGTGATCGAGTCCGCCGCTCGCGCTCGCGAACTCGCTGCGGAACGCGGCCTGGAGTTCATTCACCCATTCGATGACCCTGCGGTGATAGCTGGCCAGGGAACCATCGCGTTGGAGATGCTCGACCAGCAGCCCGACCTCGACATCATCATCGCTGCCGTTGGCGGAGGAGGGCTGGCGTCGGGTCTGGCCATTGTCGCTGCCGCACACGACCGCGAGGTTGAAGTGGTCGGCGTGCAGTCCGAGCGATTCCCGTCAATGGCCGACCATCTCGAATCCCGACCGCCGACGGGCCTTGAGGGTTCGACCGTCGCCGACGGCATTGCCGTATCGGAGCCAGGCGAACTCACGTCCGCGATCCTCGCCGAGCATGACGTCGAGGTTCTCGTAGTGACCGAGGCCGCGATCGAGCGGGCGATCGCCATGTTGCTGGAGATCGAGAAGACCGTCGTCGAGGGCGCGGGAGCGGCCGGTCTGGCTGCGCTGATGGAGTACCCCGATGTCTTTGCGGGCAAGCGTGTCGGTGTGGTGCTGTGTGGCGGCAACATCGACCCCCGCACGTTGGCGCAGGTGGCCGTCCGAGGTCTCGCGATCCAAGGGCGACTCAATCGCATTCGTGTCGAACTCGATGACACGCCGGGACGCTTGGCCAAGGTGTCGAACCTTATTGCCGAAAGCAAGGCCAATGTGGTCCAGGTCGACCATGACGGTCTGGGCTCGACCGGTGCGCGCAGCACCATCCTTGAATTACGTATCGACACCCTCGACGAGGCCCACGGCCAAGAGGTGTTGCAGCACCTGATCGACAACGGTCTGCGTGCAGAACTCTTGCCTTGGTAGGTGCCCTCCGTCAGCCCTGAGGGGTTTCGCTCTAGCCGAGGGCCTCGATGTCGGGCGTCGATAGCCGCAGGCTGCTGCGTCGGCGCGTGAACAACATGGCGGCGGTCATGGCGAACGCGAGGAAGCCGGCGGCGAGGTGGCCGAGGAACCAGCGACGCAGGGTCGAGGTGGAGACCTCGACCCCATTGATGAGTGCGAAACGTACATCTTCATCAAAGGCGGCGGTGTAGCCGCGAATGTCCGTGCCGACGGTGACGGATCTGAGTGCCAACTGGTCCCACGGGAGGAAAAGGCCAGAAAGGCCCGCAAACAATCCCACTGCCACCGCAGCCACCACAAGGACAACAAGCTTGCGAGCGCGTTCGGCTAGCGCGATGAGGCCGACGACGAGAGCGGAAGGTACCCACAGCCACGACAGCCATTGATGCGCGTTCCGTAAGGCGATGCTTGCAGTTACTTCGTTCTGCAACGCAAATATGTCGTCCCACGCATCCGCTGCGGTCGGGCGGTAGAAGAAGATGAGAAAGACGCCAGTGATGACGAGCAGGAACGAGTGGAGCCATAGCCACCGGATCCCCCATTTGAGAACACTTGGTCCCATGCCGGTCCTTCGGTTGTCGAGGGGAAATCTTGACCTATGGGTGCCTGGGGGCGAAGCCCGGGCAAAACCAGTTAGATCCCAGCTGCGAAGCCGGTGGGAGCGGGGCCGGCCTCCGGCCAGCAGCCGAGCATCGAGAGCCGAAGGCTCGGATTGCGACAGCTGGAGGGCGAAGCCCGGGCAAAACCAGTTAGATCCCAGCTGCGAAGCCGGTGGGAGCGGGGCCGGCCTCCGGCCAGCAGCCGAGCATCGAGAGCCGAAGGCTCGGATTGCGACAGCTGGAGGGCGAAGCCCGGGCAAGACAGACGCGTTAGGGCAATCGGCCGACGTGGGCGAGGGCCAGGCGGACGAGCTTTTCGTGGCCGGGGCTGAGTTCTGCCGCGACCGTGGGCGATACCACTTCGTCGGGGCGTAGCCACACTAGGTCGAGTGAGTCTTGCGATGGTTCACAGTCGCCGCTCACGGGTACGACGTAGGCGAGCGATACCGCGTGCTGGCGTGGGTCGTGGAAGCCGGTGATGTCGGGGTTGGGGAAGTACTCGGCGATGGTGAAAGGTTGCGGCGAGGGCGGAACGCGCGGCAGGGCAAGTGGGCCCAGGTCCTTCTCTAGGTGACGCAACAATGCGTCGCGTACTCGCTCGCCATAGAGGACACGGCCAGCGACGATCTCGCGATTGACTTCGCCGTCAGCGCCGAGGCGAAGCAGTAGTCCGACGTGGGTAACCACCCCGAGATCGTCGGTGAGTACCGGAATCGCGTTGATGTAGATGACCGGCATTTTGCCGCGCATGGTCGACAGGTCGTCCTCAGACAACCAGTTCCCCTGCGTTTCGGTGATGTCACTCATGGCTCTCCCGGCCGTCGAAATCAGATGATCCCAACGTCACGAATGTAGACGCGCAGCGACCTGCGACGCGACTTTCCCTCGGGGAGATGCGCTAGCGCGATTTTTCGAAGAGCACCTTGCGAATGATGTCGCTTGCGGTAAAGCGTCCGATTGGACCCGTGGAGTAGAGCGACTGGACGATCTCTCCGTCGGGGTTGAGTAGCCAGCCGGTTCCGTGGAGGAACTCCTTGTCACCAGCCTGGTACGGGGCTCCGGTATCGGCAGACACGGTTGGGGCGTCTAGTTCTCCCCACATCGGGAAGCCCACGTAGAGGCCTTCTCGAAGTTTGGCTACCGACTCGACAGAGTCGACCGATCCTCCAACGACCTTGATGCCAATGTCCATGAGGGGCATGGCGTGAGTTGCGAAGTCAACCAACTGTTGACGGCAGTACGGTCACCAATCGCCTCGGTACACAAGTACCGTTGCCCAGTGGCCAGCCACGGAGGCGACCATGTCTCCTGCTTCCCCGTCGTGACGCACACCAGCGATCGAGGGGAGTTTCGAACCATTCTCAAGAATGTGCATAGGCGAGAAGCTAGCAGGCGAGCGTCACGGCTCGCTAAGACGAAGATTACAAGAAGAGGAATGGCTCGTTGGTCTGAAATCTTCGCCTCTACAATTTGGCAATGGAACAAGACCCGTCGGTGAGTGTGGATGTCGAAGAATCCGACGGAGCCCCCTCGTCGGGTGGCCGGTCGGGGATCGTCGCTATCGGTGGCGCGGTGATCTTGCTGATCGCAGTCGCTATCGCGTTCTTCGCCCTTCGCCCAGGTGACGGCGAAACCGCCGCTGGTTCCGATCGCGAAGATGGAACCGAAGAGACCGAAGAAGCAGTGACGAGTGAGTCGACGGCTCCTCCAACCACGGTTCCGGCAGGGCCACCCCAGTTCGAGGCTCTCCCCATCATCGAAGCGGTGCGCACAGGCGATGGTTTCTTGGGGTTGATCGCTTCTTCAGGACTCCCGGGGCTTTTCACTACCGACGATGGATCCCTCTGGACTCAGGTCGAGCCGACCGTTAGTGGCGATGTGGGTACCGGATCCTGGTCGAATTTGATCGCGGTAGACGAGGGCTTCGCCCTGCTTCGTACGCGCGGTGAGCTTTCGACCGAAGGTGATCTGACCGAGAGGTTCATTTCTGCAGATGGCGTTGACTGGGAGCTCGATGGGCAGTTCCAGCCACTCGACAATCCAGGCGATTCGTTCTTCCCGGAGTTCCACCTACCCGGAGCCTTCGGGTTCGTCGCATTCTCACCAGAGATTGTCGCCGCACCTTTGGATGCCCTCTTTGGGCAGGTTCTGGTCGAGGACGCGCCGATCGATCCGAGCACGATCTGCTTCTTTGAAGAAGTGAACGCCGAAACGTTCGACGTGTTTGCGTGCGATACCGATGGTGAGACCTCAACGGGTGTGGCAACGGCGATCACCCCAGAGGACCTGGTCGACCCCGAGTCCTTTGGTTCAGTGCAATCGTGTGCAGCTTTCGTCAGGTCTCTAGGTTCGACGCGAAGCGCCTCGATGGTTCTGCAGCGTTCCGGTGAAGCCTCCACACTCGAAGTCGAGGGATCGTTCTCGACGTTCCAGACATCGCTTCCGTCGGGTGTCATTGCGTCGGTCTTCGTTGGCGATCGCTTGTTTGCTGGCTCGAGTGCCTGCGATGACTTCCCTGAGGCTGTCCCGGAGTTTCAGGCAGCGGAGATCGAATTGGTTGAGCTCGATGGAAGCTCACGGCGTATCCCCCTTCCGTCCGAGGTTCCCCAACCTCCTCAAACGCCCGTCGCACCCTTCGTCACCGACACAGAACTCGTCATCGTCCTCGAGCAATCGATCTGGCGACTCGATTTCGAAACAGAAGAATGGACGATGATCGCCGAGCTGTCGCCAGAGGCGCTTCGGCGAGGGCGCTTTGGCTTCGCTGATATCAACCGGGCGTTCAGCTTGGTCGAAGATTCGTTGCTCAGCGTGGATCTTGTAAGCGGCGAGATCTCCGAGACTCCGGTCGAGATCGGCCGGTTCCCGCAAATTCTCGACATCGATAGCGAGTTTCTGATCGCTCGCGACGAAGTCGATGAAGGTCGGGTCGACGTCATCGAGTTGCCCTAGAGCGCTGGACCGCTGAACAGCTTGGCGGCTTCTAGCGCCGACCGAGTTCTCCTACTATGTCGGTGTGGACAAGGCGAGCGCGGTTCGCGTCGAGGTTGAGGGGTTTGTCGACGACGAGTTGGGCGCGCCCGTCACGCCCGAGTCGGAACCACCGTCATCGCCGGGCAATTGGCAGGTGGTGGGTCTCGGGATCCTCGCAGCTGTAGCACTCGTGTTGGCCCTGGCTGCGCTGCAACCCTCGGAGGGCGAGACCGCTGCTGGAACCGAACGGAGCGCGACCACCACGACGACCGCACCAACGACTACTACCGCTGACACGGCAGCGTTGTCGTCGGTAGCGAGCGTTCGACAATCCGATGAACCGACTGCGCCGATCCTCATCCCGTCGGAGGTAGTGCGTGACGACATCGGCTTTTTCGGACTCGTCTTGGACGAGGAGTTGTCGTTGGTGCGGTCGTTGCGGGGCGTCGAGTGGCAAGCCGTTGAGCTCGAACTCTCTGACGCGGCCTCGAACGACGTCACCAATTGGACCCGCCACCAGAATCTCATCGTCATTGACGACGGATTTGCCGTTCTACGCACCCAAGAAGACCTCACCGAATTGAACGCGCCGATACGCATCGATCGGCTGGTTTCGAGCGACGGCGTGTCATGGGATGTCGACGCCGAGTTCGAACCAATCGTTTCCGACAGGGGCGACGGTTGGAGTTTCCTGCACTTTGAGGACTCCTTCGGCATCACTGTTGTCCATGAGACGGCAGATCTCGAAGCCTTGTTGACCGACGTGCTGTCCGAAAGCTCGGGTGTTGATCCGGCCGACGTGTGTTGGATTGAGCCGGTGGGAACGAACCAGATACGCACTCGCCCATGCGAACGCGAGGAAGGCGGCATCAGCTTTGGCACCGACATCACCGCTACCGACCTCAGCGATCCGGGATCCTTTGATGCGCTGTTTGCGTGCGCGGACGTCCTTAGCCAGACCGCTTCGGTCTCCGGGTTGATACTTCTGCGAGGGCGCGAATCCACCTTGAAGCTCCAGTCACAGGACTTCTCCTTTGGCCACCAAGTGCTGGCTGACGGCTCGATTACCGCGCTGGCTCTGGGCAGCCTCCTTTCTCCCGACGCTTCGGTGTGTGAGGCATTTGAGGGTGCCCTTCCACTCCTTCCCGAGCCTGCGATCGAGCTCGTCGATGCGGGCGGGGAGACTCGACGGCTAGCACTTCCCATCGAGGAAACCGATCTCGACGGTAGCGATCATGAGGGGTGGGTGTTTCCTCGAATACGCGCTTCGGACGATCAGATCCTTCTCGTCGCGGGGACGACAACATGGAGTGTCGATATACGCACCGGAGATTGGACCAAGCTGGCTGACCTTCCGGAACCACAAACTGAGTTTGTTGAGTATGACTTTGCGAGCAGCGAGCAGTTAGTGGGCGTGAGCGATGACGACATCGTCGTTGCAGATCTGGTTGGTGGAACGGTCGAAACGTTTGAGATAACCAACGACCTTGGCCCTTGGGCGAGAATGCTCTACGCGGATAGCGATCTCTTCTTGCTCGAGACCGAAGACGGAATCGTCGCGGTCGACCTGCCGCAGTAGGGGTTTGGGCGAGCTTGTGAGTTGGTGAACCTTTGGGCGCCGCCACTCAGCCAAACCCGTATGGCATCTAGAATCTCGCCCCATGGCTCCTAGTAGCTCGGTTCGAGTTGAATTCGAAGACTCGATCCTCGGCGCGAGCAACGACCTCACCGTCGATGCTCCCGATCCCAAGCCGCCGGATCGACGTTTGCCGATCGCTGCTGCAGTCGTTCTCGGTCTAGCGCTTGTCGTCGGGTTGTTCGCACTGCAACCGTCAGACGGTGAGACGGCGGCTGGAACCGAGCGCCAAGCCCCGACCACGACTTCCCCAAATGCCGCAACCACCGACGAGGCGCAGTCCGCTACCACGACCGCAGCACCCGTCGCCACGCCGACGCCCGAAGAGACCGTGAACGCGTTCCTTGGCAGTGATGTCGTCCGCGGACCCGGTGGCTTTCTCGCCCTGCTCGATTCGGAGAGCGACGACAACTTCGCACCATCACTGCACCGTTCCGAGGACGGGATCATTTGGGAGCCTGTCGAAACCGAACTGGCGCCGTTTATTACCAAGGGCGACATCACCTTCGTCGAGTTCTCCCATCTCATCGCTTCGGGTGAAGGGTTCGGGGTGCTGCGAACCCGCACGACCCAAGATCGCTTGTCCCCGAAGTTTCCCGCCGAGAGTGTGACCGAACGCCTGGTCTCGCTCAATGGTGAGCGCTGGGAACTTGATCAAGGGTTCACGCCGTTGTTGCATAACGAGCTTGCCCAACCTGCGTTCCATGTGGCGAACTCGTTTGGCTTCTTCACCGACGAAGTAGCAGCATCGGCGGCGGCCGGTGACTGCGAGGGACACTTGGCCGAAGCCTCCGAGCGCTTCAGTGACCGTTCGTTGCTGATCCATCGGTTTGGCCGAACCGCTCCCGAAGAAATCCAGGTGTCGCTGTCGGCAGCACACACGCAGCTTGCCGGCGCCACGGTGGCGTCCTTCGTCCCCAACGGTGTCGAGTTCCAGTCGCCTGCAGCATGCCAGCGCTTTCCGGGTATCTCGGCTGACTTCCCCGCCCCCGCCGTCCAGCTGATCGATGCCGAAAACATCGTTCGCCAGGTCGCGCTTCCTGATGAGGTAACCGAAGGGCGTTTGACGAACTCACCAGACGTGTCGCTCGTGGGAACCGATGCTGGTCTGGTCGCGATACTCGGCCAATCGGTGTGGCGATTGGACCTTGAGACCGACGAGTGGACTTGGATACTCGACATCGCGGCAGGCCCTCTCAATGTCCTTGACTACCGAGCGATCGGTGATGGCCAGGTCGTTGCGCTGCTGAGTGAGGGGACGGCCATCACCGTGGATGTTGCCACCGCAGAATTCAACTCGTTGAACATCGCGGACAACGGCGGGTTGCCGATCATCCTGTACGCCGATGACGAGCTAGTCATCACGCCCGAGACCGTGCGCGATGACGGGACCAGAACGATCTTGTTGGCCGACCGTCAACCGGTTCGCGGTGCCTTTCCTGGAGAAGCGGGCGACGAGTAAGTCATGGAACGAGTCGGTTCGGTGCGCGTTGAGGTCGAGGACCAGCTTTTCGATAACTCGGGTTTCGACGTGCCCGACGCTCCCAAGGAACCGCGTTCTCGAAACTCGGTCGCTATTGGAGTGAGCCTTGCTGCACTCCTCGGGCTGGTGCTGGCCCTCCTGGCCTTGCAGCCCGACGATGGCGAGACCGCTGCTGGAACCGAGCGTCAGGCCACCACGACCGTTCCCACCACGACGGTTCCAGCCATCGAAGACCCGGACACGGACGGATCGATTTCGGGCGTTAGTCCACTGGACACTTTCGTTGAGGACGTGCAGGAGTTTCTGATTGAAGCTGAGGCGACGCAGGTTGAGTTCGGCCCGCGGTTCGGAAGGATCGTGGCGACCGATGACGGCTTCCTCGGTCTCCATTCAACGGGCGCCCTCGCCGGGTTGCCCGGCCTTTTCGAGTCGGCCGATGGGGAGACATGGACTCGGTCCGACGTCGTTGTGCCCGACTTGCGTGCTTTCGACCACGGGGACGTGTGGGTGAACTACTCCGATCTTGTTGCGACCGAGGATGGGTTTGCACTCTTGCGATCGGAGACGACGTTCTCACAAACCTTTCCCGACTTCGAGCGAGTGGCGCTCGTGCATCGACTGATCTCACCGGATGGCCGCAACTGGAGCGTCGATCCGGACTTCCAAGCGTCTTCGAACTTCTCGGCCGTTAACCCGGTGCTTCACCTACCCGATGCCATCGTGACCCTCGCCGCTGACCCCGAAGCTGAAGCGACGTCAATTGGGGAGCAGAGATCCAATGACCCCGAACAGTTCTCGGCGGTATCGGAATGTGTGACCGTGCAGGCTGAGCGAGGCGGCGATGTTGCGTTGAACATCGCCCGTCGGGGCGAGCAGGCTGATGTCGCCGTTTCGTCGAGAACTTCGATCCTGCACACCGCCATCCGGGGCGGCTCATTCGCTTCACTGCACCTCGGTGACCTGGTTGGCGAACGTGGCACCGACTGCAGCGTTGCTCTGGGGCTTTCCGCAGCTCAGGATGCGCCGTCCGTTGAGATCGTGGACATCGAATCAGGAGTGCAACGGAGCATCCCATTGCCGGAGGCGGCGACCGACGTTCCCTTCGACGCATGGGCCGAACCCAAGCTCGTGGGTGCTGACGATTCACTATTCGCAATCCTCGCCAACGCCCTATGGCAACTAGACCTACGTGCTAACGGGGCCTGGACTGAACTTGGGCCGCTCCCGGTATCACCGGAGTCCGACATCGAAGAGTTCTTCATTACGCCAGACGGCAGAGTGGTCGGGCTAACCAACGACCTCTTCGTAATCGCCGACTACAGCAGAGGCGAGATCACTCGCACCCCCGACACAGGAGTGGTGCGCACCGGCCAGCGGATCGTCTATCTCGACAACGAAGTGGCCTTGCTGTCAACTACGGGCAGCGAGACACAAGCAATCTCGCTGGGATCCGTGAGCTTCCCTTTTCCTGAATAGAGC
>CAZTDG010000010.1:9193-23397 GCA_964612655.1 uncultured Acidimicrobiales bacterium
CCTGGCCGGCGAGGCGACGGTTCTTGATCTTGGCCTTGACGTAGTCGCGGTTCATGAACGCGATGAAGTCGAGGCTGATTTCCTTCGGGCACGCCTCATGGCATTCGCCATGGTTTGTGCAGGTCCCGAAGAAATCTTCCATGGTGTCGACCATGGCCTCGGTGCGCTTCCAACGCTCGGCCTGGCCCTGTGGCAACAGGTTGAGGTGCTGGATCTTTGCCGCGGTGAACAACTGTGCGGCGGAGTTCGGGCATGCGGCGACACATGCGCCACAACCGATGCATGCCGCGGCGTCCATCGCGAGGTCGGCTGCTTCCTTGGGAACCGGTGTCAGGTTCGCATCAGGGGCCGAGCCGGTGGAGACGGTGATGTAGCCGCCGACGTGTTGGATGCTGTCCATAGCCGCACGGCTTACCGCCAGGTCCTTGATGACCGGGAAGCTTCCAGCGCGGAATGGTTCGATCGTGATGTGATCGCCGTTCTTGAACGAGCGCATATGTAGCTGACAGGTGGCCTGGCCTTTGATTGGACCGTGGGCCTGACCGTCGATCATCAGCGAGCAGGTGCCGCAGATACCTTCACGGCAATCACTCTCGAAGGTGATTGGCTCCTTGTCCTCGTTCACGAGCCGCTCGTTCACGTCGTCGAGCATCTCCAAGAAGCTCGAGTCGGTGCTGATCTCGCGGGCATCG
Organism: uncultured Acidimicrobiales bacterium; assembly: GCA_964612655.1. Taxonomy (GTDB): domain Bacteria; phylum Actinomycetota; class Acidimicrobiia; order Acidimicrobiales; family SHLQ01; genus SHLQ01. Next base: position 9,886 of record CAZTDG010000010.1, read on the forward strand.
TACGTCTCGAAGCGACCTTTGTCGCCGGGGCCGTTTTGGCGCCAGACTTCGAGGGTGACGTTGATTAGTTCTTCGCTCACTGTTGATTCTCTCTCGGTCTCGGATTACTTGTAGCTGCGCTGGCTCAGTTGGACGTATTCGAAGTCCAGCTGCTCTTCGTGCTTGGTTTGCATGGTCGATTCGTCGACCCATTCCCAGGCGGCGACGTGCTTGAAGTTGTCGTCGTCGCGAAGTGCTTCGCCCTCTTCGGTCTGGCTTTCCTCACGGAAGTGGCCGCCGCACGACTCGTTGCGGACCAGGGCGTCGTGCGCCTTGATCTTGGCGAGTTCGAAGAAGTCCGAGATTCGCTGGACCTTTTCGAGTTCGATGTTCATCGAGGTTTCGTCGCCCTTGACTCGGACGTCTGCACGGAAGTCCTCTTCGAGTGCGGAGATCTCGCCCTGGGCTTTCTCGAGACCGTTCTTGTCTCGGGCCATGCCGATGCGTTCCCACACGATCTTTCCAAGCTCGCGGTGGAAGTACTCGGGCGAACGGGTTCCGTTGACCGACAACCACTTCTTGGACTGGTCTCGGATCTCGTTCTCGGCTTGGACGAACACCGGGTCGTCGGTAGGAACTGGTGTGTCACCCAACTTGTCGGCCAGGTAATCGCCGATGGTGTAGGGCAGAACGAAGTAGCCATCTGCCAGACCCTGCATCAGCGCCGAAGCACCGAGACGGTTTGCGCCGTGGTCGGAGAAGTTCGCTTCGCCGATCGCGTAGGTGCCCGGCACGGTGGTCATCAGGTGGTAGTCAACCCACAGTCCACCCATGGTGTAGTGCGTGGCTGGGTAGATGCGCATCGGCGTCTTGTAGGGATCTTCGCCGGTGATGTTGGCGTAGATGTCGAACAAGTTGCCGTACTTGGCTTCGATCGTGCCCTTACCGTCACGAGCGATCGCGTCGGCGAAATCGAGGAACACACCGTTCTTGAGTGGCCCGACGCCGCGGCCTTCGTCGACCACGGTCTTTGCATTGCGTGATGCAACGTCACGAGGCACGAGGTTTCCGAAAGCCGGGTACTTGCGCTCGAGGTAGTAGTCACGAGCGGCTTCGGGGATGTCGCCCGCAGCACGGTTATCGTCGAACTCGCTTGGGACCCAAATGCGGCCATCGTTGCGCAACGACTCCGACATCAACGTCAGCTTCGACTGGTGATCGGCCGACGCTGGGATGCAGGTCGGGTGGATCTGGGTGAAGCATGGGTTTGCGAAGAATGCTCCACGACGGTGCGCACGCCAGGCGGCGGTCGCGTTCGACATCATCGCGTTGGTCGACAAGTAGTACACGTTGCCGTAGCCGCCGGTGGCGAGAACCACGGCGTGACCCGAATGGGATTCGACTTCACCGGTGAGCAGGTCGCGGGTGATGATGCCGGCGGTCTGGCCGTCTTTGACGACCAGGTCGAGCATTTCCTTGCGGTTATGCATCTCTACGCCGCCGGACTCGATCTGGCGGTTGAGCGCGGAGTACGCACCGAGCAGGAGCTGCTGGCCGGTCTGGCCGCGGGCATAGAAGGTACGAGATACCTGGGCGCCACCGAAGGAGCGGTTGTCGAGGAGGCCGCCATAGTCACGTGCGAACGGCACTCCCTGGGCGGTGGCCTGGTCGATGATGTTGACCGATACCTCAGCGAGGCGGTGAACGTTGGCCTCACGAGAGCGGTAATCGCCACCCTTGACCGTGTCGTAGAACAAGCGGTAGACCGAGTCGCCGTCGTTCTGGTAGTTCTTCGCAGCGTTGATACCGCCCTGGGCGGCGATCGAGTGAGCGCGGCGAGGGCTGTCGTGAAAGCTGAAGGCCTTCACCTTGTAGCCGAGTTCGGCCATGGTGGCGGCCGCCGAAGCACCAGCGAGGCCAGTACCGACAACGAGCACGGTGAACTTGCGCTTGTTGTTCGGGTTGACGAGGTTCATGGAGAACTTGTGGTTCTCCCACATCGTGGTGATGTCACCCTCGGGGACCTTGGAGTCGAGTTTTGGGCTCGTGGTCTTGGGTTCGATAACTGCAGTCATTACTCGCCTTCTTCCTCGGCTTCGAGAATTACCTCAAAGCATGAGACGGCACCCTCTTCGGTGGTCTCGCTTGCACACGGGTTGCTGTCATTGTCGATGACTCCGGCTTGGGCCAGGATCGGGAAACTTAGGTTTCCGATAAGGATGACAGCTGCGAGGCCAGCAGCCAGGCCTCTACGGGCTTGGTTGAATTTCGGGTTGTTGATGCCGAGGCTCTGGAACAACGACCAGGCGCCATGGAAGATGTGTAGCGCCAGCGCCACGTTGGCCACGATGTAGATGATCGCTACCGGAAGGTTGCCGAGCGAGTTCGCCACGTTGCCGTAGGGGTCGCCACGGACGTAGTCGGTGCTCGGGATGAAGCCCCACGTCAGGTCGGCGAGATGGAAGATCAGATAGAGCAAGATGATCGGGCCGGTCCAGCGCATCGTGCGGCTGGCGTAGTTGGCAGCGACGTAGTCGCGGCCACCGGGGTAGCTCTTTGCGCCGTCGATAAAGCCGGCGTTATCGCTCGCCTTACGGCTGATCTCTTTGGTTGTGTACGCCGCAGCGATGTGCAGGCCGAACATGGCGATTAGTCCGAATCGCAGCACCCACAGGAGCCAGGTGCGCGGGATGATGTCGCCACCCAACTCGCGAAGGGCTTCGGCGTACTCGTGGAGCGCCGCTGGACCTTCGAAGACGTGCAGGTTGCCGATCATGTGTGCGAGTACAAAGCCCAACAATCCAGCACCGGTGATCGCCATGACCCACTTGCGTCCAACAGCGGACTGCCAGATGTTCAGCGGAAACGGCAGTGGCTTTGGGCGTTTGCGGATCGGTTGAGGATTTCGCAAGTCATAGGTGGACTGCGCCATCAGGGTCTCCCTCGGTATCGAGCATGTGCCTTACCCGTCCGCGCCAGCTGGCACGGCGCACAAAGCACACCTCGTGCGTAACGCCCATAGTCTGCCTCGTGACGACCCTATTGTGGGGAATTTGTCGATCTGTCACACAGATGTTCTCAACTAGGGGCGCAGACACCGTGTGAATGACGCGTTGGGTGGCACATCCCCTTGGCCGAAGAGTCAATTTAGGACGCCGTGAATACGTAGTTGTTGGAGACCAGGTGCTGACCGTCGATCGAGACCTCAATATTGACTGTCGCTTCGGTCCCGATACGGCCGCCGCGAAGCGTCACGTCGGCGATGAATTGGGTCTCGTCAGCAGCGAAGTTTCCTCGCCATTGGCGCGTCCTGGTTCCCCGGTGGTCGGTCACGGTCGCGGCGACGAGTGCATCGTTGATGTCTTGTGGCGCGTCGTTGCACACATAGAGCGCTATCGATGTTGACGTCCGCGCCGGTATCTGTGATGTCGTGGGATACAGAACGGGAAGCACGGGCTGCTGCGCGGCGGTGACGGCATCGAGGGCTAGTCGTGGCGACCCGTCGGCGTCGACGAGGGCTCGGCTCAGGCCAGCTTGCGCGTTGCGCCAAATACCCGCGCAGTAGCCGCCGACGGGTCGGTACTTGAGTACCCGAAGTGTCTCGATCATGGCTTTGAGAACCTCGCCCTGATGCGCTTGCGACGCGGCTGCCCAGGCCTGTGTGTCTTCGTAGGTCGCAGGCGGAATCACGCGCCGAAGGACGTCGGGCTCGGCGCCCGTTATCTCCAGGAGCGGGTCGAGGTCAGCGTTGTGCAATGGCAGGGCCTGAGATCCCATGTTCGAAACGAACCGCACTAACCGGGGGAGGGTTGCCGCGTACTCGGCGATTCCCTCGACCGCGCTGTCGAACCAGCCGAAGTACAAGCTGATGTCGCTTCCCGATAGCTGGGGAATGTGGGGTCCAACATCGGAGTGAGCAACGATCGGCCGGCTCGGGTCGGCTCGTTCAAATGCTCGAAGGACCGCCCGGTCAAGGATGGTTCGGTTCCAACTCGGAAGCTGTTGTTGGAGGAGGTCAGGTGCGGCCGACGTTCGTGACGCGGAGGTATGTGGCCGAGAATGTCCGCCCCAGATCACGATGGATGGATGGTGGCCTAGGAGGTCGACGAGGTCGCGGGTCTGTTGCTCAGCGGCTGCGGTCACGCTCCTTGCGTAGGGTCCGAAGAGGGGGAGGTCTTGCCAGATCAATATCCCGAGTTCGTCGGCGGCGTCGATGAACTCGTGACGGGTGACGTGGCCTCGAACCCGCACAAAGTTGAAACCAGCGTCTCGGATGGCTGCGACCTCAGCGTGGATCTCCTCGGGAGACATGCATGCCAAGTTCTGGCGAAGCACCGAAAGGTTGATGCCGCGAAGGAAGGTGCGACGGTTGTTCACCCGGAGGATGAAGTCGTGCAGATCGGTTGTGCGAAAGCCGATTCGTCGATGCTTGCGGTCGCTGACGTCACCGCCTTCGGTTCGTGCCGTGACGTTGACATCGAAGAGTGGCTGGTCGCCGTTGCCGATCGGCCACCACAATTCCGGATCGGGAACGGTGATGGTCCACTCCACTTGGTTCTCGCCAGCAGCGACGGAGTGTGTGGCCTCGTGGGTAACACCGGCGACCTCGGTAGTGAGTGTCGTCACCCCTGGGCCGCTCGCCAGAAGTACAGCCCGCAACACGATGTGGGCGTTGGCGGTGTCGGCGCTTGTACAAACCACGCGGAAATGGCGAATCGCGACCGGTCCGGTATCGACGATCGTCACCGGTTGCCAGATGCCGCCTGGGTTCCAGTGCGGTGCCAGGCCGGGGCCGTGGGTGAACCAGCCGGTGAGGTCTCGCTTCTCATCGCTTGTTGCAGTGGATGGCGCCCGTACTTCGACCGCGAGCACAGAGGTACCTGACTGTGCGACGACATCGGTTACTTCGAAGCGGTGGTGGGTGAAGTAGCCCTCGGTCTGCCCGATGTATGCGCCGTCGAGGAAGACATCGCCCGCGTAACAGATGCCGTTGAATCGGAGCCATCGACGTTGACCGGGTTGTATAGCGGGGACGGTGAAATCGGCGCGGTACAGGAGGGTCTGGTCGAAGTCGGCGAACTCGGGGTGGGTTTGCCAGTGCGATGGGACGTCGATCGGATGCCAATCGGAGTCGTCGAAGTCCGGGTCGGAGAAGTCGCGAAGCAGCCGTTCACTCGCTGGCATGGCTCGCCAATTAGAGATCGCCGTGCCACCGGCGTCGAGCCCGTACTGGTTCGTCACCCGGCCAACCCTAAACCCTCCATGCCGGTCCCCGATACCTGGGGCCGGGTCTTGCGGCGTAGGGGTCAAGCCCAGATAAGCCCATGAGTTCCTGCGGTCAACATGACGATCGCCATGCCAACGAATCCCGACGTCAGCACGATGTGGCCAATTACGTATCGGCGGCCCTCGGGCCAGTCTTCGTGATCGAAGACGAATGCGTCGACAAGGATTCGTGCGGTCCACCAGATGCCGATGACGAGGGCGAGTAGCGATGCGACTCGATCGCCGGTGACGATGTCGTTTCGTAGGTAGAGGGTGAGCGAACCGAAGATCACGATGGTGAAGCCCGTGAAGAGGTAGTACACGACCATGATCTTCTGGTTGAACGTGCTCATGCGGGGCAGTTCTTCTGCCCAGCCCAGTTGTGCTGGTGCTTGGATACCAGCGAGGAGCACACCGAAGTGCGTGAGGCCAGCGACGAGCAGGCCGAGTTGAATCCAGTCTTGGAATGTCATGAGATGCCTTTCAGTAGGTAGATGAGTTCGAGAGGTAGGGCGTTGCGTAACGGTTGGTGAAAGACCAATCCGACCGGTGCGAGCACGAGGATTCGTGTCCACCACCGTGCAAAGGTCGTCGATCGAGACCGGAACCAGTCAGATCGTTCGAACCGCATTGCGAGACCGTGCACCCCGAAGTAGAGGAGTGGCAGGCCCCAGCCGGCGCCAGCGGGATACGACAGTGCGAGCTCGTGCAGCAGCCCTGATAGCGCAAGCATCGTGACCGGAGCCCAGGCGCCGAAGCATCGTCGCAGCCTCGGCATGAAAAGGACTTGGTCCATCTCGACGAATGCGACGTTCCATCGTCGAGTCCAAAAATCGTTCAGGCTTCGCGATTGCTCTGGTGGATTGAACAGGCGGCGTACCGGGAAGCCACGCAGCCGCAGGATCGACGACAAGATGTCGGCCCATCCGAAGTGCACCAACAGCAGTAGTGAGACGACCGCCAGCCACCCACTTAGCCAGTCGCCGAACTCGAAGGCAACAGTGGCGGTCAACAGGACTGCTCCGGTTGCCATGCCGAGTACTCCGCGGCCCAACCATGCGGGCTGAAAGTCTCGAGGTCTCGATTGTTTCGAGAACGGCCGGAGGTCCATGCCCGGCCACAGCGTGAGGTACCAGAAACGAGCCTCGAGGCTGAGCGAAACCCACAGCCTTCGCTGTTTCGCGATCGCAGCGAACTTAAAGCATGTGTAGAGGACTGGGGCGGCCAAGAACAGTCGGACCGCCGGCGTCAGATCTTCGCGGAACACCGCCATGACGAGCAGGGTGAGTAGTGCGGGTAGCCACCGCAGGCGATGCATCAACGTGGCCTCGGTTCTCACCGGAAGGCCTCTAACGTTTGAGCGATCGCTTAACTTCATAGTTTGAGCATATGCTCAAACTTCAAATTCGTCAAGGGTTGGCAAAGTAAGGCCGTATAAAGACCCTTCGATCGGCGCCTGACGGCGTCTATACCTGCACGCGCAGGCGAGTGCGGGGCTGCTCACCTGTTCGACGTTTGCGACGCGAGCAGCCGCTGAGGTTTGGGTTAGTTCGCGGGGCGAACGAACTGTTCGCTAAACCACTTCACAGGGGTGGTCTGTGAAAGGACTGTTGCCGCCGCCGCCTGGTCGGTTGCGGATTTCGTAGGTGGCGCCGGCGGGTGGGTTGGTGTCGGTGAAGCTGGTGGCGCCGGCTGGGACGTTGGTGAGCCAGGAGCCGTTTCGTCGGATGACGTTTGATCCGGGTAGGTCGAATTCGAGGAGGATGCCGTTGGCGGTGACGGTGGCGGTGCAGACCGCTGCCGGACCAGGAGGCGGGGGAGGCGGCGGTGGTGGTGGTGCTGGGGTGTTGGTGGTGCAGGGGTGGTCGGTGAATGCGGTGATGCCTGGTGGTCGGTTGCGGATTTCGTAGGTGGCGCCGGCGGGTGGGTTGGTGTCGGTGAAGCTGGTGGCGCCGGCTGGGACGTTGGTGAGCCAGGAGCCGTTTCGTCGGATGACGTTTGATCCGGGTAGGTCGAATTCGAGGAGGATGCCGTTGGCGGTGACGGTGGCGGTGCAGACCGCTGCCGGACCAGGAGGCGGAGGTGGCGGAGGTGGAGGCGGACCTCCGAACACCGGGTCGTTGCTCAGTTGTGTGAAGGCCGCCAAGCTTTCCGGTGAACTATCCAGAGCCCATAGGCAATTCGGGTGATTCGCATCCACCACGTTGAAGTACGACGCAGCGGTGAACTGGCTGTAGTTGGGTTGGCTGAGAAGCTGCTGAGCCTCCGCGATCCACTCGGCCTTGCGCGTTGGATTGTTCGGGTCTTCCACGCTGCCGAACTCGGCCAACATGAGATCCTTATCCGGGTGTGCAAGCCCGAAACTCCTGAAGTCCTCGATGAGTTCGCCGAAGTCGGCCCACGCAGTGGTAACGCCCGCACGGCAGTTGTGCCAGTTGTATGCGTCGGCTGCAATGACGTCCACATAGGCGTCACCGGGATACCACTTCTCGGCAGCCCGACGGTCGGCACCCGGAACCACGAAGGAGTTGTTGGTCATGATCCACGTTCGGCCGAGCGTGTCGACCTGCTCGTCGTCAAGGACCGTCATGAACGCTCGAAATGCCCGGATGAAATCGTCGGCGTCGCCATTGCCAAGGTTGACTTCTGCCTCGGGCTCATGGTGGAACGCGATAAAGACCTGATCTTCAAAGGGCTTAATCGATCGCGCCCAGCGGACCATGTTGTCGTGAAGCGCGCTTCCGGGCTGTGCATTTGCAATCGCCGCCCACCGGATTGGTGAACCGTCGGATCTGACGGGCCGGACCGACAGCAGCAAGTCTCGATCGTCGAGTGTGGTGCGTTGCGCGTTGGTGGGGAACTGGTCGTTCCACCGAGAAAAGGACCGCACGAAGTCGACTTCTCGCCCGATGGTGGCCTCAGCGTCTCTTAGCAAGCCAACGTTGCCGCCCTGTACTGAAAGACCCAGTTCGATGTGGTTGGTGGCTTGGGCTTGCAGGGTGGAATTGAGCGCGAAGGATCCCGCTATCAGCACCGATAGCAACGCAACCACAGTAAAGATCCGCCCGAACCGCCATTTAGAAGTCACGCATCCGAGTATAGGAGCGCGTTCGTGTCACTTATCGTATTCCGGTTGAATTCTCCCCGAGGTTAGGGATCGGAATCTGGCTTCCGAAGCCTAGAGTCACCGCGGAGGGTGAGCGTCGCTAGATGAATGGGAGCTCTTGGATGGTTGCGGGGGCGGTTCCGTCGGGGGTTTGGACCTCCACGGTCGCGCCGCTCTCGAGTAGTTCGCGGTTGACCTGACCAAGGCCGATGGTGCGATCGAGTCGATGGCTGTGCACCACCGCAGAGAGAACGCCGACCTGTTCGCCATCGTGGGTCACTGGCGTGCGTTCGATGAGCGGCCAGGCCTCGTTCAGGTCGATATCGATGTTGAACCCTACGAAAGCTCGCTTAGGCCCGCCCGTTGCGACTACCGCCTGGAGTGCAGCTTTGCCGATGTAGTCGACGTCGGTATCGGTGTCGACATAGCGTCCCATGCCAACCTCGAACGGGTTCGACTTTGGGGTGTGGTCGCCGCCCCACGAAAGCAGGCCGCTCTCGACTCGCTCGACGTGGTTGGGAGCGCCTGGTCCGATGTCGTACTTCTCGCCTGCCGCCCAGACTTTGTCCCATAGTTCGTTGCCCCGCGATCCGTCTTTCAACCACAGTTCGAAACCGCCCTGTTTCGACCACCCGGCGCGAACGAGCAGCAGTGGGATTCCGTCGAGGTCGATGTCGATGGACCAGAAGTATTTGATCGTGCGTACGTCTTCGCCGAACAGGTCGGCGATCAGATCTTCGGCCTTGGGGCCTTGTACTGCCAGCGGCGACACGTCGGGTTCGCTGATCTCGACATCCCAGCCCTTCTCGGTGGCGATGCCCTTGCACCACAGCAACATGTCGTGATCGGCGAGGGAGAACCAGTAGCGGTCCTCGGCGACCTTTAACAGCACCGGGTCGTTGAGGATGTAACCGTCGTGGTCACACATCGCCACGTACTTGCCTTGGCCGACGACCTGGTTCGAAATGTCGCGAGAGGTGAAGTATTGCGCGCAGACCTGGGCATCAGGGCCGAAGATTTCGAGTTGTCGTTGGACCGCGACATCCCAGATCGCCACCCCGTCGATCAAGCGGTCGTACTCGGCTTTGAGGTCGCCATAGGACGTGGGCATCGCCATCTTGTTGTAGACGCTGATGTCGGTGAGGCCGGCCGCAACCGTGGACTCGTAGTACGCCGAAGCACGGATACGGGGAGAAAGTGTGAGGCGATGCATCGCGCCAGTATTCCTGCGAACTGAACAGTCGTCCAGTTCAGCGAGGCCGCGACAGCACATAGCGCCAGCCGCTCCTTCGATGCCTGTGCTAAGCACAGGGACATGAGCAGACCGAGCACCATTGGCGACCTGCGAGCTTCGGGGTGGGAATCGATTCCCGTCGGCGAGGAACTACGTAAGAACGCCGTCGCCCGAATCCGCGATGGCGAGCCCATCGTCGAACAGGTTCTGGGCTACGAAGACACGGTCCTACCTCAACTCGAGAACGCACTCGTCGCCGGCCACGACGTGATCTTCCTCGGCGAGCGCGGTCAGGCCAAGACTCGAATGATTCGGTCGCTCACCATGTTGCTCGACGAGTGGATGCCCATCATCGAGGGCTCGGAGATCAACGACGATCCGTACAACCCGGTATCGGCCCATGCCAAGGCCTTGGTCGCCGAACATGGCGACGACACCCCGATCGATTGGGTGCACCGGGACGCTCGATATGGCGAAAAGCTGGCTACCCCCGACACGTCGATCGCCGATCTGATCGGTGAGGTAGATCCGATCAAGGTCGCCGAAGGGCGTTACTTGAGCGACGAGTTGACCTTGCACTACGGCCTGGTTCCGCGAACCAACCGAGGCATCTTCGCGATGAACGAACTGCCCGACCTCTCGGAACGAATCCAAGTCGGTCTGCTGAACGTGCTCGAAGAGCGGGACGTGCAGATCCGTGGGTACAAGGTTCGGCTACCTCTCGACGTGGTGCTGTTCGCCTCCGCGAACCCGGAGGACTACACGAACCGAGGCCGGATCATCACGCCGTTGAAGGATCGCTTCGGGTCACAGATCCGTACGCACTATCCGCTCGATGTAGAAACGGAAATGACGATCGTCAGCCAAGAGGCTGTGCTCCCCCCGGCCGAGGTTGCCGACGTGCGGATCCCCGAGTTCATGCTCGAGATCATCGCCGAGTTCTCCCAACAGGCTCGCCAATCGAACCAGATCAGCCAGCGATCTGGTGTGTCGGTGCGTCTCAGCGTGTCGAATTACGAAGCGGTTGCCGCCAACGCCATCCGCCGGTCATTGGCAGCGGGAGAAGCTGTTGCCGTGCCGCGGGTCGTCGACCTTGCCGCTATGGCAGCCACCACCTCGGGCAAGATCGAGGTCGAAGCGTTCGAAGACGGAAGCGAGGGCCGCATTATCGACGCGCTGGTCCGTTCGTCGGTCCATACGGTCTTCGTCGATTCGATCGACCCCACGTTGCACGGGCCGATCGTGGAGGCCTTTGAAAATGGTGTGTCCGTGGAGGTCGGCCCAGGGGTTGCCCCGTCGGAATACGTCAAGCTCCTCGACGAAGTGAAGGCGTTACGTCCCGCGGTCGATGCGTTGCTCGAAGGCGACGACATTGATGCTTCCGAGCCAGCGGTGGTGGCCTCCGCGATCGAGCTCATCCTCGAAGGTCTGCATCTTGGACGCCGCCTCAACAAAAATGAGCTCGGCGCAAGCTCGCAGTATCGCGGTCGGTCCTAGCGCCGCTTCCGTCATCTGATCGTCACCACTTCTTCCAGCAGCGACTCATGGCGTGACTTCAATCTGAGTCGATCGGGTGCAGCCGGATCGATCGATGACCTTTGTGGACGCCAATAGGCGGCGCTTTCGCCGATAGCCTCCAGTGCCATGACACGGGTATTTAGCGGCATTCAACCATCGGGTGATCTGCACATCGGCAACCTTCTTGGGGCGCTGATCAATTGGACCAAGATGCAAGACGACTACGACGCCGTCTACTGCGTCGTCGATCTTCACGCCTTGACCCTTCGCCACGACCCCGAAGTTCTGCGAGCAAAGTCGATCGAGATGTCGCAGTTGCTGATGGCGGTGGGAATCGATCCCGAACGATCGATTCTGTTCGTCCAAAGTCAGGTGCCCCAGCACGCACAACTGGCCTGGCTCATGGAGTGCACGGTCAGCTACGGCGAGCTCAGCCGAATGACCGCGTTCAAGGACAAGTCCAACCGAGACTCCACCAAGTTCATTTCCGCGGGACTCTTCACCTATCCAGCCCTGCAGGCCGCAGACATCTTGTTGTACGACACCGACGTCGTTCCCGTTGGCGACGACCAGCGACAGCACATCGAGATCACCCGCGACATCGCCGAACGCTTTAACTCTCGTTACGGCGACACCTTCGTCGTTCCCGAACATCGCATCCCTCCAGCCGGTGCACGGGTGATGGACCTGCAGCATCCCGAACGGAAAATGTCGAAGTCCGAAGACAGCCCCGGCACGGTTTGGATCTTGGAAGAACCAAAGAAGGTCGAGAAGAAGTTCAAGCGAGCCGTCACCGACAGCGACGGCGAGGTTCGCTACGACGTCGAAGCCAAGCCCGGCGTTTCGAATCTGCTCGACATCTTGTCTGCATGCACCGGAACCCCGCCTGACGAATTGGCATCGAACTACACCCAATATGGTCCGCTCAAGGGCGACACCGCTGAGGCGGTTATCGAGGTGTTGAAGCCGATCCAGGAGCGATTTGCAGAGTTGCAGTCCGACCCCGCAGAGACCGAACGACTCCTGCGGCTCGGCGCCGACAAGGCAGAAGCGATCGCAGCGGACGTCCTGGCGCGAGCCAAGAAAAACATTGGCCTTATGTCCTAGAGCCGCCCAAGTGGTGGAAGGCAATCGCCGCGGCGTTCGCCACGTTTAACGAATCGACCTCATTGGACATGGTGATCCGCACCCGATGCGTCGCGGCCTCGATCGTGTCGTCCGGGAGACCTGGGCCTTCTGCTCCGAGCAAGATCGCGGATCGGGTGGGTGCACCAAGGTCGCGAATGTCGATGTCGCCGCGTGGCGTCAATGCGACCGTTTCGAAACCCTGTTGATGTAGTTCGGCTAGTGAGTTCGGTGTAGCACCGATGCGGGCGTGGGGGATGGCGAACACCTGGCCCATCGATGACCGAATCGCTCGTCGGTACAGCGGGTCACCGCACGTCGGGTCGAGGAGAACGGCGTCAATCCCGAGTCCCGCGGCATTGCGCAGGACCACCCCGAGGTTGTTCGGATTGTTTAGCCCCACCAGCACCGCAACTCGGCGTGCTTCTCGGATGACCGTGTCGGGACTGGGCAGCTCGGCGCGGACGAAACAGGCGATCGGGTCGCGTAGTTCCGGTCGGCCGGCGATTTCGGTCAGGACGGTGTCCGACGCTGCGAAGACCTCGGTGGTATCGGGTAGGGGTGGGAGGGGTTTGGTCCGTTTCGCATCGACGAGCACCGACAGGAGCTTTTGGCCGAAGCTCAGCCCTCGCTCGATGACGAGGTCCCCCTCTGCGATGAAGGTGTTGGCGAATGGTCCACCAGGGCGTTCAAGTCGCTGGCGTCGTTGCTGATCACGCAAACCGAGAAAGATCTCGATCCGTGGATCATCAATCTCAGAAACGCTGATGTGAGCGGCCATTCGCGAACCCTACCGATCTAGGACCTCGGTCGATGCCTTCGTCACGGGGCGTACCCTCGGCTCACCGTGAGTGGGTATACGAGCTCAATATGGGCGGAAACGTGGTTGCGTAGCCCCTCTTCCTCGGTCCGCTTGGACGACGATGGCCGACAAACGCTAGGCACTTCTCAAGTGTTTCTCGCGACTAAGTGGTGCGCGCAAGCGTCACAAACGAGAATCAGCTGTCTGTCAACACACCTAAGTGGGCGAAATAACTAATGGACGAAAAAGACGAAATCGGTGAAGGTCTAGATAAGGCCAAGGGCCTTAAGGACAAAGCCGCCGAGGCCAAAGACGCCCTTGCCGGCAAGGCCGGAGAAGGATCAGATGACGCCGGAGGTCTCGTCGACAAGGCGAAGGATCTCCTCGGAGGCGCTTCTGACAAGCTGCCCGGCGGCGGCGACGCCGCAGGCGGTGTGTCTGGGAAGGCTGCTGGTGTTGCTGGTGGTGCTGCGGCTGCTGCTG
>CAZTDG010000010.1:23497-25180 GCA_964612655.1 uncultured Acidimicrobiales bacterium
GGCGGTGTGTCTGGGAAGGCTGCTGGTGTTGCTGGTGGTGCTGCGGCTGCTGCTGGTGGTTTGGCTGGTAAGGCCAAGGGAATGGCTGGCAAGGCCAAGGGCGCTGCAAGCGGAGCGACCGACAAGGCCAAGGGCGCTGCAAGTGGAGCGACCGACAAGGCTAAGGGCGCTGCAAGTGGAGCGACCGACAAGGCCAAGAAGGCCAAGGGTGCTGCTGCCGGCGCAGGAGCTGCTGCCGCAAGCACCAAGTCGAGCGTCTCTTCAACAGTTCAAGATGCCGGCTCGGGCGGCTCTGGTAGCTCTGGTGGATCGTCGGGCGGCTCCGGTGGTTCCGGCGGCGGAAACAATGACGATGATGACGACGACAAGCTCTTTGGCTTCTTGCCGATCTCGGGCGAATGGCAAGTAATCGGTGCTGGCCTTCTGGCCTTCATCGCCCTGTTCTTCGGTTCGCAGATCCTCGGATTCTTCGGCGGCGGCGACGACGCTGCTGATGTGGCAACGGTTCCCCTCGAAGAGGTCACCGACCAGCGCTGCCTTACGGCTGTTGACAATCTCGAGAGCTCAGACTTGGACGCTGAGGTCATCGCAAACGTCAGCTGCGGTATTGACAGCAACGGTGACATCGTTCTCGAAGGCGAGATCCCTGACGAAGGTGACCGTTCGGCTATCGCCGTTGCGGCAGCTGGCGTTGGCGCTTCTGCTTTGGTGATCGACGAAGCTGGCCTGTTCGTAGTCGAAGAAGAGGTCGAGGAAGTAGCCGCTGAGGTCACGACGACCGCAGCTCCAACTACGACCGCAGCTCCAACAACGACCGCAGCTCCGGAGACCACAACGACCGCGGCTCCGGAGACCACAACGACCACGACTGAAGCTCCTGTAGAGGAACCGTTCACGATGTGGGATGCGCTCAATGCAGAGCCTGAAGGTGCGCAGTTCGCCGCCATCGGTGGTGCCCTCGGCCTCCAAGACTTCCTCTCAGAAATCGAAGACGACGACGGCAACACCGTGATGCGCACCTTGTTTGCGCCATCCAACGCCGCTCTAGATGCGCTTGGCCAAGACCAAATCGGTGCCATCGCTGGCGACCCGGACGTTGCAGCCCAACTCGTTGGATACCACGTGCTCGACCAGACGCTTACTGCTGAGGAGCTCGTCGCCCTCGACGGTCAGAACGTGGACTCATCGGTCAGCCTTCCGATCGCAGTATCCACAGATGACGGTGGCGTGATCCTGAACGGTACTTCGTTGGTCACCGTCACCGACCTGGTCGCCGACAACGGCATCGTGCACATCATCGACGTGGTGTTGCAACCACCAACCATCAACCGGATCCTCGACCTCGAGAACATCGAGTTCGAAGTATCTTCGGCAACGATCACGGCTGCGGGCCAAGAAACGCTGCAAGCAGCGGTCACCTTCTTTACCGAGAGGCCTAACGTGAACGCAGTTGTTGAAGGTCACACCGACACCGATGGCAGCGACGAAGTCAACCAAGAGCTGTCACAAGCTCGAGCGCAATCGGTTGTGAACTTCCTCGTCGCCAATGGGCTCGAAGAGTCACGCTTCACGCCACGAGGCTTCGGTGAAACCATGCCGATCCTCGTCGACGGAGTCGAGGACAAGGCGGCCAGTCGCCGAATCGAGTTCGTCGCCCAGTAACTCCCGCAATCGCAGCTTCGC
>CAZTDG010000010.1:25280-35289 GCA_964612655.1 uncultured Acidimicrobiales bacterium
AGCTTTGAATACGACCCCGGCCAACGTGGCCGGGGTCGTTTCGATACGCTGCGGCCATGGTCTTTCGTAGGCGACGCCGCAACCGCCAAAACCGGTTCACCTACTCAGCGTGGGATGGCACTCAGGCCGAGTATGCGATGACCGCCGAAGATCTGTTCTCCCAGATGACCGACGATCTGGCGTACCACGGTGATCCCAACGCGGCGCTACGCAAGCTTCTCCAAGACGGCTACGACCTCAACGGTGAACGAATGCAAGGCCTTCGCGACATGCTCCAGCGCCTCCAGGAACGTCGAGAAGAAATGCTGGCCCGTGGAGATCTCGGCGACATGTTCGGCGACATCACCGAGCGGCTGAATGACATCATCGCGGCCGAACGCGAGAATCTGGCCGCCCAGGCCGAGTACTCCGCCGGTGGTGACGACCCGAACAAAGCTGCCCAAGACGCGCAAAGCGCCGCAGAGCGGAATATGCGCCTCGATATGTTGCCGCCCGATCTCCCGGGCCAAATACGAACGCTGGACAATTACGACTTCACGTCGAAGAAGGCCCAGGAAGACTACGACGAGCTAGTCGGTGACCTGCGCAATCAGCTGATGCAACAAGCCGTTGATGGCATGTCCGATGCAATGTCGAACATGTCGCCCGAGGATCTCGCCGCCATGAAAGACATGATGGCCGACCTCAACGAGATGCTCGATCAGCGTGCGAATGGCATCGAACCCGACTTTGACGCCTTCATGGACAAGCACGGCGACTTCTTTCCGGAGAACCCCGAGAACCTCGACGAGTTGCTCGAGGCCATGGCAGCCCGGATGGCCGCCGCCCAGGCGATGCTCAATTCGATGAGCCCCGAGCAACGTGCCCAGTTGCAAGAGCTCTCCAACCAACTGCTCGGTGACGTCGACCTGCAGTTCCAAATGAACCAGTTGTCGAACAATCTGCAAGGGCTCTTCCCCGATATGAACTGGGGAGACAGCTATCAGACCCAGGGTGTTGACCCCCTCGGTTTCGGCCAAGCCATCGACCTGATGTCAGAGCTTGGTGATCTCGACCAGATCGAACAACTCCTTCGAAACACATCCAACCCGGGTGCCCTAGCGGAGCTGGATTTCGATCGTGCCGCGGAACTCCTCGGGGAAGACACGGCGAACTCGATGGAGCAGCTGGCCGAGTTCGTGAAGATGCTCGAAGAGGCGGGGTTGATCAACAACAAAGAGGGCGCGATGGAGCTGACCCCTCGTGGGCTGCGCCAGGTCGGCCAAAACGTTCTCGCCGACCTCTACTCGAAATTGAGCCCCGATCAGATCGGGCGCCACAACGTGTCGGTCTCGGGCATTGGGCACGAACGAAACTTCGAGACCAAGCCCTACGAGTTCGGTGACCCCTTCACGCTCAATATCGAACGCACGGTCCGCAACGCGATCCGCCGCACCGGTGGTGGCACGCCGGTGAACCTGACCCCTGACGACTTTGAGATCGAACGCACCGAACGAACCACGCGGACCTCGACCGTTCTGATGTTGGATCTCAGTTTGTCGATGCCCATGAAGGACAACTTCGTGCCGGCCAAGAAGGTTGCGCTGGCGCTCGAGTCGCTGATCTCCGGGCAGTACCCGCAGGACTACCTCGGGGTGGTGACCTTTAGTGAAGTCGCCCGTGAGATCCCTGCCAGCGAATTGGCGGAGCTGTCGTGGGACTACGTCTACGGCACGAACATGCAGCATGGTTTCCAGATCGCCCGGCAACTGCTCTCTCGAGAAACGGGAACCAAGCAGATCCTGATGATCACCGATGGCGAACCGACCGCCCACATCAACCCAATGGGCCGTCCCGAGTTCAACTATCCACCGACGTCTGAGACCATTTCGCTCACCCTGCGCGAAGTCAAGAAGTGCACCCGCGACGACATTCGAATCAACGTCTTCATGCTCGATGCCACGCCGCACCTAACCACGTTCATCGAGCGGATCACCAAGATGAACGGTGGACGCGCTTTCTTCGCCGACAACCAAAACATCGGCGACTTCGTCCTAATGGACTTCGTTGAACACAAACAGAAGCTGATCCGTCGTGCGGGGTAGGAGGTAGGCGATGTTTGGAGCGGAGCGAGAAACTCGGTTAGAGAGCGAAGCGAACGACTACGACGAATTCGCCTATTTCGCTGACAACGCCGCCGAGTACGACCTTGCGTACACGCCGCCCACGGTGCGTCGAGAAGAGATCGCAACCGACGACGGGCGTACGGTCAGCTCGCTCGTGTGGGGAGAGTCGTCTCCGGAGTTGGTGCTCATTCACGGAGGCGCACAAAACGCTCACACCTGGGACACGGTCTGTCTTGCGCTCGGGCGGTCGCTGCTGGCAATCGACATGCCGGGTCATGGCCACTCAGGTCCGCCAGCCGACGGTGCGGCGAACGTCGACCGAAACGCGCGCGACGTAGCCACCGCCATCGAAAGGCTCGCCCCGAACGCCAGCGCGGTTGTCGGAATGAGCCTGGGCGGTCTCACCACCCTCGCGATGTCTCAAGCGTTCCCGCAGTTGTTCTCGGTCATGGTCCTCATCGATATCACGCCGGGCGTGAACCAAGAGAAGGCCGACCACATTCGCCGCTTCGTGAATGGGCCGAGCACCTTTGCCAGCTTTGATGAGCTCCTCGCCCGCACGATGGAGTTCAACCCCACCCGAAGCGAACGTTCGCTACGGCGAGGCATCTTGCACAACGCGCAACAACTCGACGACGGAAGCTGGGTCTGGCGCCACGCTCGTCATCGCGTGTTTGCCGACCCGTCGGCACCGAATGAAACCGCGCACGGGGAGCGTGACTATCTGCGACTGTGGGACGCGCTTGAGAATCACGACGGCCCAGTGGCCCTCGCTCGCGGCATGCGAGACCAGTCGGTAGTCGACGACGCCGATGTCGTCGAGTTCCTTCGGCGACGCCCGGAAGCCCGCATCGAGAACTTCGCTGACGCCGGCCATAGCATCCAAGGCGACATGCCCGTCGAACTCGCGGCGTTCATCGACGACGTTCTGTAGGCATAGGTGGCTGAGGTGATGGACAACCCGGTTGACGAACTAATCACGCTGTTCGACACCTATGCGTCGAGTACCTACGACGAGGGCGTGACCCTGCGCCAGCATTGCCTCCAAGCGGCCGCAATTGCATCCTCTGCTGGTTCGCCAGATCACCTGATTGCGGCAGCGTTGCTCCACGACATTGGACATCTGCTTCAGGCCTGTGCATGGGGCGAGGAGTCCTACCTCGCCGATGACTGGAACCACGATGTAGTTGCACGAGACTGGCTCGAGCCTCGTTTCGGTGAAGCGGTGGCTGCGCCGGTCGGCGAGCACGTCGCGGCGAAGCGCTGGCTGTGCTTTGCCGAACCTGACTACTTCGCCCGATTATCGGAGGCATCCAAGGCGAGCTTGCGTGCGCAGGGCGGCCAGTTCGACGAGGCGGAGGCGGCACGGTGGCACGCCACCTCTGGTGCGATGGAGGCGATTCAACTACGGCGCTGGGACGATGAGGCCAAGGTTCCAGATGCGTCCGTGGCACCGTTCACGGCGTACATCGCGCTGCTCGAAGGTCTCGCCCGATAGCCAGATCGACGTCCGTTGGTCACGACTAGGGTGCCCTTTGTGCGCGTCGTATTTGTGATCGAGGACTCCCTGCCGAACGGTCGAGTGAGTGCTGAGCTCACCCCGACGCTGTGGTCGCTGATTGCCGAAGGCGGTTGGCACCCCGACGGTGGTGTCTCGGTGCTCGCAAGTTCCACGTATCCCAATCATGCAACCTTCGCTACCGGCGCAGACGTGAGTGGCCATCGAATCTTCACCAATGACATCTGGGACGGCGAGCGGTTCGTGTGTTCGTCGACTGTCGGCCCGGTCGGAGACACGATCTTTGCGGCGGCCAAGCGTGCGGGCAGGAGCACTGCGGCGATCACTGGGGACACCACCATGCTCGGGTGCATGGGAGCAGGCGTCGCAGATGTCTCGTGGCCCTCATCCGATGCGGTCCGCGATGCAGCGAAAGATTGCCTCGGGTATCCAGCGAACTCCGCGGTGTTGGAAGCCCTCTCGACGTCGGGTGCCCTCGACTCGGACCTGCTCTTCGTTCACATGAATGATCCGGACTCGACGCTTCATCGCTTTGGCCCACATGCGGATGAAACGACCGATTCGATTCGACGCGTTGATGATGACCTTGCCGCAGTGGTCGAGATGTTGCGTCCTCGTTGGGATGAAACGGTCGTGTTTGTCGTGAGTGATCACGAGCAAGAACAGGTGGACCCCGAGCAGACTCCGCTCGACTTGGCCGACCTGATCAGTGCGGCCGGCCAGCCTGGTCAGGCGCACAACGAGGGGAGCGTGGGAATCGTGTATGGATCTAACGGAGCCCACCAACTAGAGAAGCTGCCAGGGATCGCCGGTGCGGTGGATCTCGATGTCAGCGCCGACGGCACATCGATCGCCTTGGCATGGTCGAGCCCTGGTCGAGTCTTTGGCAGCTCACCGAAGACGATGTTGGGCCAACATGGATCGCCACGAACGCGAACGCAGGTAGCAACCGTCTCCGGCGGGCATCCGGTCGTCCCCAAATTGGCGCGACGGTTTCGCTGTGGTTTTGGATCTGCCGATGGGCGTCCCCATGCCACGCACTACGCGCACGTCATGGCGGAGTTGCTGGAGATCCGACTCGGGCTGTGAGCTACTCCCCGATGATCGGGGGATGGCTTTCGATGAATTCGACGACGTCGGCGGGGTCATCGAACACGCCGATGAGGTCGGCGTAGGGACGCTCACCTGCCAGTTGCTTGAGTAGCTTCGGCGCCCCGAGTCGGTCATCGGCCCAGTACGCGGTATCGACGAAGACCATGGGGGAGATCACACCGAACACGTCGTAATGGTTCTGGGTGGCGTCCATAAAGACTTCTTGGACCGTCCCGGCGGCGCCGGGCGTATAGATCACGCCGTGGGTTGCGATGGCGAGAAGCCCATCCTCTCGGATCGAATTTGAGAAGTACTTTGCGACAGCGGTCGCGAAGTCATTGGTGGGTTCGTGGCCGTAGAACCACGTTGGGATGGCCAGGCTCTCCGCACCGTCGGGGTAACGCTCGACCACGGCGATGCTGGCATCGAGGTACTCCTGGGTGGAGAAGTCGGTCGCTACAGAGAGGGTCGCGATGGCATCGTCGAGCGCGCTGTCATCTGCAGTGGACAGCCAGGCGCCAAGGTTGCCCGCTTCCATCGCTCCTGGGCCGCCGCCGGTAACGACGAGGTGCCCGTTTCGGGTCAAGGATCGGGCGATTGTGGCAACCGTGCGGTACGTATCTGCGTCTCTCTTGAGGCTGTGGCCTCCCATGATGGCCACCACCTTTGGGTGATTGGCTAGAAAGCCAGTTAGAGCATTGTCGACCGCATGATCGTGGATTCGTTGGGCGAGCGCTTCGAGGATCGGTGCTGGCGGCTCGTCGCGCCACGTGACCTGATGTTTGTAGATCTTTTCGTCGAGCCCATCTGTTCGTAGCTCGTCGGGCGAGTACAGCGAGCCTCGATACGGGTTGTAGGGCAGACCGCCGAACGGTGGGAAGACCGTAGCCCCGCTTTGTCGGGCGTGAGCTGCTGCTCGCTCGGTCATCTCGCATCCCAGGAAGACCGTCTGGGGCCAGTCGTGGGCGATGATGTCATCTGACAATCCGCATAGGTTCAGCCCTTGGACCGCGAGCGGGTCGCTGGTGTTTCCGGCGTCGAGAAGAACCCGAAACTCAGATTCGGTCACGATTTCCTTGCAAAGTGGCACGAGTGGGAGAGCGAGGGGCTCATCGATTGGTTCTGGCACGGGGGCTCCTAGTGATGGGAAGGATGTGATTCACGCGTCCCATGTGGGTGATGTTGCCAATGTTCTAGAAAAAGTCACCAATTTCAAGGATTCGGGCTTTACAATTTGCTAGTTACAGTGTTGTAATTACATTAAGGAAATACGGCGAAGACGTCGTGGAGGTGTGGACACGGTGTCGAGCCGTGGCCGCGCGCGAACAATCGGCGGCAACCCAGGAGCAGTTACGAATCAATGGCATTTCTCAGCGCGTCGGAAAAAGATGAACCGACATGGCATGACTTCGCGAACTGTCTTGGGGTCGACCCCGACTTGTTCTTTCCCGAACGGGGCGCATCGACCAAGGAGGCCAAAGAGGTCTGCCGGGGTTGCGTCGTACGGGACGACTGTTTGGAGTACGCACTCCAAAACGGCGAGAAGTTCGGAATTTGGGGCGGAATGAGTGAACGAGAACGACGCCGTATTCGTCGCCAGCGCGCGCTCGCACGGGCCGCCGCTGCTTCCGAAGCTAGCGGCTAGGTGATATCCTGATCCCTATGGGATCAATAGGTGCACCAGAACTACTCATCATCCTCGTAGTCATTCTTGTTCTCTTCGGTGGCGCAAAGCTGCCAAAGCTCGCTCGTTCGCTCGGTCAGGCCCAGAAGGAATTCAAAGATGGCCTCACCACGGGCATCGATGAAGAAGAACAACAGCCTGAAGACAAGACCGTCTAACAGCTGAGATTTCGACCGACAGTACGTCCTTAGCGCGCGCCCAACCGGCGTGCCTTGACGGATAGATCGACAAAAACGTAGAACCGCTCCCCGCCGTATGGCTGGGAGCGGTTCTGAGTTTTAGCGTTCTTGTTAGGCAGCCACGCCGTGCCTGGGGGTTGCTGTGGGGTCTCTGGAGGCTTGGAGAGCCCCTACAGGCGTAGTTTGCGCTCTCGGCGCTCGGTCTTCTCGGCTTCCTTGCGGCGGGCTTTGAGGATGCGGCGACGCTGGCGCTCAGACGTGCCGCCCCATACACCGTGATCGATCCGGTTTGAGAGCGCGTACTCAAGGCAGCCCTCTTGGACAGGGCATTTCACACAGATGCGCTTGGCGATTTCTACGCCGACACCGTCGCTGGGGAAGAAGGTCTCCGGTGGTTGGTTCGCACACAGGCCTTTGGCCATCCAGGTTAGTTCCATGAGAAGCACCTCCAAGTGTTCACAAGAGTACTACGCCCAGAGTGGGCCGAAAGTTCCCGTAAAGGAGTTCTTTTGACTCAGCTTTCGAAATCCTTAGATTGCGGAAGCGGCGCAGTTACACCGCTAGTCTGATGACTCGCGGTGCGCTAGTCAGTACCGAGCCGTGCGATTTTCGAGGATTTTTCATGTCAGACACAACTGAAGAGCAACTGCCGGCTCAAGGCCACGCAAAAATTGTGTACAACGGCCCCATTGCGCCGCATTGGGATATTCGGACGATCTCGGGCGATTCTGGCCTCATGGACGGGTTTCGAGACCGAGTGTCAGCCCGACTCTTGCTCTTGCCACCACACGATCCGCAGTTCCGACGGAACCGTGAGCGGGTAAACCGTGACGGCGAACGCGAACGGATCTACGTCGAATGGGATCTCGGATATGAAGAAGAAGAGGAATCGAACAGCAGCCGCTGATCGGTCTCGGCTGCGACGATGACGCGGCTCAATGGCGGGGCAACTCAATCTCCGGGCGCAATTTCCGATTGGCACAACATGCCGTCTGATGCGCCTAGTTCCGACAGTGTTATCGCTATCTCCGCGAACCGTTTTGAGATTGCGCCACTCGACGTTAACGACACGAATTACTTCAATCGTGAGTTGAGTTGGCTTGCGTTCAATGCCCGCGTGCTTTCCCTCGCAGCGGACCCGGACACCCCTCAGCTTGAGCGAGTCAAATATCTCGCCATTTACGCCAGCAACCTCGACGAGTTCTTTCAGGTGCGAGTCGCTGGCCTACGTGATCTCGTAGCTGCCGAAGTTCGAGTGCGGGCGCCTGACGGTCGAGTGCCCGCAGAGCAGCTTCGTGCCATCCGAGCCGCGGTGGAGAAGCTCGAACGGTTTCGTCAGACGGTGTTCACCACGCAGGTCATTCCTGCGCTTGGAAGCGTCGGGATCGCTATTCCGCGCTACGCCGAACTTGGCGTAGCCGACCGACAGATCGCCGATGCCTACTTCGACGAGCAGGTCTTCCCGGTGTTGACCCCGCTGGCCGTCGACACCGGCCATCCGTTCCCCTACATCAGTGACCTCTCGCTCAACCTCGGCGTGCGTGTCCGTCGCCCGGGAGATGAGCGAACCCGGTTTGCTCGTGTGAAGGTCCCTGACTCGCTGCACCGGTTGGTGCCGCTGTCTCAAGACGGTCGCTTCATCCGAATTGAAGATCTCATCGTTGCGCACCTCGATCAACTCTTCCCCGGGCTGGAAATCGTCGAGCATCTCTCTTTTCGAGTAACCCGCAACGCTGACCTCAACTACGCCGACGAAGAGGCTGACGATCTTCTCGAACTCGTCGAGATGGAATTGCGTCGCCGTCGCTTCGGTAACGCTGTCCGACTCGAGATCGGTACGAGCAGCGGTGATTCCATTCGGACGTTGCTGCGAGACGAACTCCAGATCGAAGACGACGACATTTACGTAGAGAACGCGTTCTTGGCGATGCGAGACCTATGGGCGCTCATGAAGTTGGAACGACCGGAGCTCCGCTTTGACGGCTTCTCTCCCGTCGTTCCCGCTCGAGTCGCGAACCGTGACGAAGTCGACCTCTTCGAGGTGCTTCGAAATCGAGATCTTCTCGTTCATCACCCCTACGAGTCGTTCGCTGCTTCGACTCAGGAACTGATCATCCGAGCAGCGAAAGACCCCGACGTCGTCGCGATCAAGATGACGCTGTATCGCACGTCTACCGACAGTCCGATCGTCCGAGCGCTTATGAACGCAGCCGAGGCGGGCAAACAGGTCGCGGTGTTGATCGAACTGAAGGCTCGATTCG
Organism: uncultured Acidimicrobiales bacterium; assembly: GCA_964612655.1. Taxonomy (GTDB): domain Bacteria; phylum Actinomycetota; class Acidimicrobiia; order Acidimicrobiales; family SHLQ01; genus SHLQ01. The sequence goes on from CAZTDG010000010.1 coordinate 34,121, forward strand.
ACGAGCGAGCCAACATCGCGTGGGCGAAGAAGCTTGAGCAGTCTGGCGTTCACGTCACCTATGGGCTGCCCGGTCTCAAGATCCACGCAAAGATCACCATGGTCGTACGTCGCGAAAGCGGCCGGCTGGTGCGGTACTGCCACTTCGGTACCGGCAACTACAACCACGGTACGGCGCGGTTGTATGGCGACTTCGGGCTCCTCACCGCCTCGGAAAAGCTGGGCGATGAGGTAGCCGTACTGTTCAACACGCTGACCGGTTACGGCGGCGACGTGAGCTACGACGATCTTCTCGTCGCCCCCGCCCGATTGCGTAGCGGCCTCAGCGAATTGCTCCGACGCGAGATGGCCGCCGATAACGGTCGAATCATCATGAAGATGAACTCGCTCGTCGACCCCGGGATGATCGGCCTGCTGTACGAGGCGTCTCAGGCAGGGGTGCAGATCGATCTGATCGTCCGAGGCATCTGTGGTTTGCGTCCTGGTGTGCCGGGGCTTTCGGAGAACATTCGAGTTCGATCGCTGATCGGTAAGTATCTCGAACACGCCCGGCTGTACTACTTCGCCAACGCGTGGGGTCCAGGGGAGTCCGTGGTCTACATGGGCTCGGCCGACCTGATGCCACGAAATCTGGACCGTCGAGTCGAAACGTTGGTGGCGATTTCTGATGCCGGTGTGGCCGATGAACTCGTGGAATCACTCGAACTAGAGCTAGGCGACAGCATTCAAGCGTGGAGCCTTCGCTCCGATGGGTCATGGACACGAACCACAGGTGCGGGTCATATCGATCTCCATTCGCATTTTGAGCAGCGTGCAATAGAGCGCAAGAAATTGCACAAGACCGCAACGCCGCGGTAGGAAACATCACCCCCCATGGCTAAGACAAAGTCGAAGAAGCAAAAGAAGAAGAACGGCAGCAACGGGGCTGAAGTTCGCGCCGCTGGTGGCGTCATTGTGCGTTCGGCGAAGAAGGGTCCGAAGGTGCTGTTAGTGCATCGGCCCGGCTACAAGGATTGGAGCTTCCCGAAAGGCAAGCTCGACTCGGGGGAGAAGTTCAAAGAGGCTGCGCTTCGCGAGGTCCGTGAAGAGACGGGATTCCGTTGCAAGACCCACAAACCCTCGCTGCCATCACTGGAGTACGAAGACCGAAACGGTCGCTCTAAAGAGGTG
>CAZTDG010000011.1:0-20057 GCA_964612655.1 uncultured Acidimicrobiales bacterium
GGGTAGGGATGTGAAACCACGACCTAATCGAGTCCCGCTTCGTTCTCGACGAGTACCACAACCTGTTCGTCGTCGACGCTCACGAGGTTGGCTCGGCGCACCGAGTCAACCTGGGGGAGCTCGGCGACGGTCACTTGCTCACCGCTAGCCAACACGACGGTGAAGAGATCCTCGCCGCCAAAGAATGCGATGTTCTCGCCATCGTCGATGAAGTCGCCCACGACCTGCAGGTTGCCAATGCCGGCGCCGTGCTCGATGGGCTCATAGGAGTTCCCGAAGTCGCGAGAGATGAAACCGGTCGTTCCCTCCGGACCAGGCAAGGCAAGTACCACCTGCCCTCTATCGATGGCGGCTACCTGGTCCAAGGGCTGCGCCTCCGGGCCCGGGTCTACGAAGGGCTCGACCGTCCAGGTAATTCCGTCGGTCGATCGCAGAACCGTTCTTTCGAACACGTCAGCGTCAAAGCCCAACACGACGAACTCGCCGTCGATCACCGAGGCGGGGCCCGTCCCATCGCTCGGGAGTTGCTCTCGAGCTTCGTATGGGCCGCCGATCGGACCCGACCAAACATCGGGCTCTTCGATGTCGCCGAGGATGACCACACCGTTGGGCCCCACCAACAACTGCTGGGCCACGACGAAGTCGCCCTCGAGCGGATCCGATAAATCCCAGTTGACTAAATCGCTGGACGTACCGACCCATGCTGAACGCTCGCCCAGCACGTCGCGCTCGAAGACCGCGACGTGAGTTCCTTCGAAGGTCTCCAAGGATACCGGGGTCGCCCCCTCTGGGATTCCGGCGATGGCGACCTCTTCCCAGTCGAGGCCGTTGGACGAAGCCAATCCGAGTGTTTCCGCGCCGGAGTCAACAAAGCGGGTCGCAATGCCTCCGAAACCGCCACCGGTCTGGGTGATCAGCACGCCGGAGCTACCGAAGAAGGCCACGGCTGATGAACGGGTCTCTACGACCGCAGGCGTGGCGTCTGCTTGGAGCGCTCGGGTTGCAGATTCACCAGCCTCGGCCTCGACGCCTTGTGCGTCGTCTGCCCCGGATTCGACAGCCTCAGCTTGGACCGCGTCTGCGGGCGCTTCGTCAACCGGTGCTGGCTCCAGTGGCTCTACTACGTCGTCTTCCGGAGGGGATGTCTCTTCGATGACCGAAGGAGCATCGCTCGCTTGCCCCTCTCCTTCTGCGGCCACGACCGCGGACGTTTCACCGGTCTGCGACGCGACGAGAGCCGCACCGAACAACACAGCCACAAGCACCGACGCTGCAGCTAGTCCACCGACACGATTTCGACGGTGACGATTCGCCGCTACCCCGGCCAGGGCATCGACCGAGGGCGCGGTAGTGATCTTCGCGTGCTGACCTGTCCGGGCCAGCTCGCCACGCAGGCGATCTTCGAGGGTAGTCATGGTCGGTCTCCTAGGAGGCGGTTGAGTTCGTGGAGGGCCCGGCTCGTACGGCTCTTGACCGTGCCGGGAGAGATTTCGAGAGCCTGGGCGGTCGCGTTGATCGACCAGTCGAGGTAGTAGCGCAAGACGAGCACGTTGCGATGCTCGGTCGGCAGGGATCGCAGGGCCTTTGCTAGCGCTGGATCCGCTGGCTCCGTTTCGATCGATTCGGGACCCGCGATCGTGGGTGCAAACTTTCGGTCACGAGCCCTGCGACGAAAACGACTGGTGGCCCAGTTGCGGGCGGTGCGATACACCCAGGCTTGAGGTTCATCGAAAGCGCCGATGAGATGCCACCGGTGCAAGGCCCGAGTGAATGCTTCGTCAACGGCCTCGGTGGCGAGGGAGTCATCGCCGAGGGTGATAGCGAGCGCGCGAGCCAATCGATCTCGGTGAGCGGTGTAGATCGCTGCAAAGTCAGCAACGAACACGCCCGCTCTGTTTCCTTGATTCACGATCAGATGCCCGTCACTCGCCACGTCCACGACAGCTCCACGCCTAGGTCACCCGAAAGGTTCCCACAAATTCTGCTAGGGCTGTTACTCCCATCCGGCTACTCGCTCTTAAATTAGTGACCCAAGTCACACCAATTTTAGTGGAGAAATCCTAAACCCCTAAGATCGCCGGCCGATCCTACGGACATGAGCGGGATATATGTAAATGACACCTACGGTCCGATGCTTGACGTCGACCAGCTATGCGAATGCAAGCTTGGCGACGTTCAAATCGGAGACACCGTAATTTTGGATACGGATACGGGCCGTCTGCCCTTCACTGTGGCGCTGATTGAGAGCTACCTCGATGATCGAGGACAGCCGACGTCGGTGATGGGCGTCGGCCTTGACGGGCCAGGCAGCGAATGGGTAATGCCGGGCGACAGCCTCCGCGTCGTATCCAACGCTTTACAGACCACCGTGACGGCGTTCATGCACATGCCAATGGCAAGCAACGGCCAACAGGTCGCGCTGCAACGCCGACTGGTCGCCACGGCCTAGTTGCCGCGCGCTCGACCGTTCGACATGGTCGTGGCTCACCTCTACGTTGCCGGCTAGTGGATTACTGGTAGCTGTCGATAGCCGACACCAATCGGTTTACGCCGTCGGTCAACATCGCGAGCGGGCATGCGAGGTTGAGTCGAACATGTGCGTCGCCGTCGGTGACGAACATGTCGCCGCCCTCGAGCAACAAGCCCTCGGCCTCGGCGAAGTACCGGGTGAGGTTCAACTCCTTCGGGAAATACTCCTGGAGATCGATCCACGCGAGATAGGTCGCGTCTGGAATCGAGAACACCGCCTTCGGGAGGCTGCGCCCCAAACGCTTCTCCAAGTAGGCGAAGTTCATATCGAGATATTCGCGAAGGCCCTGTCGCCAGGGGTCGCCATTTGTGAGCACGCCGACCGTGGCGGCCACGCTGATCGGGTTGTGCAAGATGAACGCGTGCTCATGCCAGATCTGGCGGAGTTCGGGGTTGGGGATGATCACGAACGCGAAGCCCATCCCAGCCAAGTTGAAGGTCTTGCTCGTCGACATCGCGGTGATGATTCGATCGTTGTCGGGAAACAGCTTCGCCAGCGGCTCGTGGGTCAACCCGACCCGCAACAGATCGCAATGAATCTCATCGGAGATGATCAGGACGTCGTTCGCTTCGCACAGTTCAACAAAGCGAGTGAGTTCCTCAATGGTGAAACTACGCCCGGTCGGATTGTGTGGGTAACAGAGGTAGAACAGCTTGACGTTGGGGTCGGCAACCTTGGAAGCGAAGTCGTCGAAATCGACCTCGAAGGTTCCGTCACCTCGGGCCACCAGACCACACGACACGAACTCCCGATCTCGTTCGAGCGGCGCCTTCGCAAAGTACCCATAGGCCGGGGTCAGCGTGATCGCGGCTTCGCCGGGCTGGAGGTAACGCTCGGCAAAGGCGTAGAGCGCCGGCACGATTCCTCCCGTCGGAATTACTTCGGCTTGCTCGGGGTGCCAGCCATAGCGCCGGTCGCACCAGCCAGCGAACGCGTCGTACAACGTGGAGCCAAACACCGAGCTATAACCGAGGATCGGGCTTGATTCGACCCATTCGGTGATCGCTTCGCGCGCAGCAGGGGCACTAGCGAAGGCCATATCGGCCACCCACATCGACAGCGCCTCGTCATCGGGGCACGGGAGATTGATCGGGTCTTGGCCACCGAACAAGTACCCACGAAATCCCTCGTGGGCCATGGAGTTCGTATTGCGGCGATCAATGATCGTGTCGAAGTCGAAGCTCACGAAACGCACACTATGTCGACCAGGGGTGGGTCGAACTAGTCCGCCAATATGAACTCGGCGCAGAGTTTCCCGATCACCATCGTGACCGCCTGGGTGTTGGCGTTGATGATCGACGGCATGACCGACGCATCGGCCACTCGGAGCGCGTCGATGCCTCGAACCCGAAGTTCCGCATCGAGGACATCCTCGTCGGTGGGCCCCATCGCGCACGTGCCGACGGGGTGATAGAGCGAGCGCGCCATGGTCCGGACGTGCTCGACCCATTGCTCATCAGTAGTGATGTGGCTTCCAGGTAAATACTCGTGACTGTAGAAATCGACCAATGGAGAAGTAGCGGCGATTTCGCGCGAGAGCTTGCAACCCTCGACCAATCGCCATAGGTCTTGCTCGTTGCTCAGGTAGCGCGGATCGATACGGGGAGCAGCGAAGGGATCTGCACTCGCCAACGTGATCTCGCCGGTCGATTCGACGTGAACGAGTGTGGCCCCGATGCTCATGCCATCGGTCTTCGGTGAATCCAAGCCGTGCTCATTGAAGTACACCGGCCCGAAATGAAATTGGATCTCCGGTACGGCGTTGGCGTCGTCGAGCTGCACGAACCCGCCGGCTTCGGCGACGTTCGATGTCAGCATGCCGGTTCGGTTGCGGGCGTACTCGAGCACGGGCTTGACCGCTTCTGCGTGTGCCAATGAGATCGGCTGATTTACCGCATAAGACGTGCCGCACACGAGGTGATCGACCAGATTCTTGCCTACGCGAGGCGAGTCGACGGCAACGTCAACGCCAACCGACTGCAAGTGCTCGCCAGGACCGATTCCCGACAACATAAGTAGTTGTGGCGAGTTGATAGCGCCACCGGACAAAATGACTTCGCTAGAGGCATAGGCAACGTGTCTGCCCGTCTTATCCGCGTACTCCACCCCGACAGCGCGCCCTTGTCGAAGCACTACCTCAACAGCGTGTGCTCCCGTGAGCACCGTCAGGTTCGGTCGAGCCATCGCTGGTTTCAAGAACGCAGTCGCTGCGCTCTCTCGACGACCATCGCGCTGGGTCACTTGGTAGGTTCCGAAACCGGTTTGGCTGGCGTCATTGAAATCGTCGTTGTGCGTAAACCCCGCCGACACCGCCGCGTCGACAAACGCTTGAGACAAGGGGTTCAGTGTTCGAAGATCGGTGACGCCGAGGCTCCCACCAACGCCATGGAAATCGCTGGCGCCGCGCTGTTGATCTTCGAGTGCCATGAACACAGGCAGTAGGTCGGTATAGCCCCAACCAGGATTGCCGGCAGCCGCCCACTGGTCATAGGTCGCCCGGTGGCCGCGCTGGTAGATCATGGCGTTCATCGAGGTGGAGCCGCCGAGCATCTTGCCCCGCGGCCAGTAGAGGCACCGGTTGTCCAAGTGGGGTTGGGGAACCGTCTCGTAGTTCCAGTCGTGTTTGCCTTTGAACAGCTTGGAGAAGGCTGCTGGGATCTTGGTATTGATGTTGCGAGCCGGTTCGCCAGCCTCGAGCAATACGACGCTGGCCCCAGCACGCGATAGATCGTCAGCCAGTACGCAGCCCGCTGCGCCCGCACCAACAATCACGTAGTCGGCCTGCATCTGTCCCCTTCTGATGGCTGTTCCAACATGCCCAGAGGCCGCAAAACCTCGTTCTTGGCTAGGTCGTAATCATCACCCAGCGCCCTAGCCGATGTCCATATGACCTAAATCGCTCCAGATTTCGTCAACGAATATCGACAACTAGATCGTGAACGATATGGGTTCTATCTCGACGCGCACCTTGCGGGTGGTTGTCGCGATCCTCTTGCTCCTTGGCGCGGGCACGATCTTCGCGCTGCGCTCGGGTGGCGGAGGAGGAGGCATTGACGTCTTCACCGAGGACCTTGCGAGTGCAGGGATTGACCCGGCAACGGTTCCCGAAGCTGGAGATCAAGGCGAGCGCCAAGCGGAATCGCCCTCGAGCGAAGAAGATTCTGGGTCCCTCGGTTCGGCCACTCAGGACTCACCGGGGTTGGATCAGGGTTCGGAGAACGCTGAAGCCTCGACCATAGAGACGGTTGGCGATGCGCCTCAAGATGAGGTCGCTGACGATTTGTCAACGCAGGGTGCGACCGGCACCCCGGGTTCTACAGGGTTAGCGGCACCCGCCGTCTCGACCGACCCAGGAGCAGCACCCGCCGAGGCTACGAGGTCAGGGACGAGCATCTCGCGGGCTGGCACGACCACTACTACCCCTTCGCGGTACCTCCCTGCAACGTCGAATCCGACCGTCGACTCAACCGCCTCAGTCGCAGCGCCAGGATCCAACTCCGACCGAGTTGCAGCTCCCATCGATAGCGGTTCGATCATCACCGATGGTTCACCGGTCGGCCCAGCGAATCCCTATATCCCGGTGACCACCCCGTCATCACAGTCTCCAGCAACTAGCGACGCCACAACGCCGACCACTGGATCGGCCCGAGTTCCGTCCTCGCCTGCTGCGACTACCACACCGACGACCAATGCTGCTTGGTGCCAGATCGAAGTTCGCGCTTCCGACGGCGTTATCCGCTGGAACGACCAAGGCCGCACCGCCGTGCTCCGGGTGAACGATGCCTGGTTCCATACCCCCGACCCAGAGGCTCAGGTAGTACTCATCCCAGATGTTGTCGATACCAGCGACGAGTACATCTTGCGCTTGTGGGGCAACGGCACCGACGACGTCACTTGCACCTACACGGGCCAAACCAACACGACCCCGGCTGCGACCAATCAGGATGTCATCGTCGCCCCCGCTCCCACTACGGCAGCACCCACGACGACCACCACAACCATCCCGGACGCGGTTGCCTTCGCAGCACTGCCAGCACCCATTGGCCTGCCTTCAGGACCGCCGCAATTTGGATTTGCCGCAGGTCTTTGGGGGCAAGATCGCACGGACTACTGGAACAACCTCGACGCCGTCCCGGGCACCGGTCGCCTAATCGCACACGAGTTCAAGAGCTTCACTAAGGAGGTCAACACCGACCTCTATCGTTGGCATATCGAATCGGGCCGAGATCTGCTTCTCACCTGGAACGGAACCGACGCCGAGGGTGTTCTCAACGGCTCCCACGACGACTGGATTCGTCATCACGCCCGCGAGTTGAAGTCGCTTCCCGACACGGTCATGTTGCGTTTCTGGCACGAGCCAGACGTCTCGCACAAGCTGGCCTGGATCGACAACGACCCTCAGCAATTCATCGACTCGTGGCTACATGTTCGTCGCATCTTTGCTGAGGAACAGGCGTTGAACGTCGAGTGGGTTTGGTGCCCGACCGCCTGGAACTGGGCTGAGCGAGGATCACAGTTCTACCCCGGCGACGCCAACGTTGATTGGCTCTGTGCCGACGGCTATTCGGGTTGGGACCTGAACGCCCCGTTGCCAAGCGTGGAGAACGCGTTTACGTCATTCCAAGCGTGGGCGAACCAGCGTCCTCACAAGCCGATCCTGGTCGCTGAATTTGGAGCGGGAGAACGCGGCCCCGGCGATCGTGCCGAGTGGATTGCGGGCATCCCAGATTGGGTTCAGGCGTCACCAAATATTCGTGCGGTCGTCTACTTCGATGTAGATATGCGACCGAACGGCGAGATCTACGACTGGCGTATCCGCACCGAGCCCGACGCATGGGAAGCGACGATTGACGTCCTTACCTCCGCACCGTTCGTACGTTGATGCTCAGCGACCTTCATAACGACGAGAGTCGTCTTGGCGGAAGTGGCGACGAACGCCGCCGCGGGTTTTCCCTCCGCAAGCAGGCGCGAGCGATCGCACCGCTCGCGGTCCTCTGGTTGGTGGGCATTGCGATCCTGGTAGCAGCCCAAGCACAAACAGCTGCTCCACTGCGAGAGCTATTTCTGGATCCAGCGGCCATCACCGGCGCCCCGTGGTACACCGGAGCGCTATCGAATCTGGGCATCTTCGTGTGGACCCTCGGGGTCGCCTTTGCTGCGGCAGGAGCATGGGTCGCAGGACGCACAGGTCGCCAGGATGCGGCTCGCTTCCTTACCGTCGGAACGATCGCCACGTTGATCATGGTGCTCGACGACATCTTCGCGATTCACTCGAGTGTGCTGAACGACGTGACATGGCTGCCAAAGGCCGGCGCGCAGTTCTTGATCGTCGCGCCAACCATCTTTTGGGTTCTTCGCTATCTCGACGACATTCGCCGAACCCGCTTCATCGTTCTCTTCGCTGCGCTCGGTTGCTTCGTTGGTTCGGTAGCCATCGACCAAACCGGATTACTCCGTGGCGAGACCGGGCTCCTCGTCGAGGACGGTTTCAAGTTCCTGGGGATCTTGGCCTGGTGCCAGTACTTCGTCTTGACCGCTCGAGACATCGCCGCATCGGCGCTTGCGAGCCATGGTTCTGCCACGAACGCCGCCAACGACGACCTTGCCAGCGACACCGATCCTGGCGCTGACGTGGTGGACATCTTCAACAACGCTGCGTAGCTCGACGAGCGTAGAACCAGAGGCAGATCAGAGCCTGCCACTCTTGCGGCGCGCCGCTAGCGTGACCTCATGAACGCTCCGATCAAGTTCTCGGCATCTCTCGCTTCGCTGCCAACCGACGCTGTCGTTGCCGCTGCAGTGCGAGCCGAGGAGCTCGGCTACTACTCGGTGACCGTTTCGGATCACCTCGACGATCAACCAGCGCCGCTCATCACCCTTGCGGCGGTAGCTCAGGCGACGAGCTCGATCCGAATGCTCCCGCTGGTGCTGGCCAACGACTACCGCAACCCGGTCGTGTTAGCCAAGGAGCTCGCGACCCTCGATGTGCTGTCGAACGGACGACTCGAGGCCGGACTCGGCGCGGGCTGGATGACCACCGACTACGAGCTTTCGGGAATCACCCTCGACTCCCCCGGCACCCGCATTGCCCGACTCTCTGAGTCGGTCGACATCATCACCTCGCTGTTGCGAGGCGAGGCGGTCGATCACGACGGCGAGCACTACCAGCTGTCGGGTTCCATCGGGGCACCTCACGCGGTGCAGAATCCGATTCCGATCATGCTCGCTGGCGGCAAGCAGAAGATGCTCACGCTGGCCGGATCCAAAGCGAACATCGTGGGAATCAATCCTGGCCTGACGGCCGGTGTGATCGATGAACGTGCAGGCCGTGACGCCACCCTCGAACGGACCGACCAGAAGGTCGAGTGGGTTCGTGCGGCCGCCGGTGACCGGTTCGACCAGATCACGCTGCAGACACGCATCCACCTCGCCATGATCACCGACGATCCGTGAAGGTGTGGCCAACGAGATGGCGCCGTTGCTTGGCATCACCGCCGAGGAAGCACTCGCCTCACCCCACGCCCTGGTGGGAACCGTCGAGCAATGTGTGGAGACCGTCCTCGGTTGGCGCGAACGATGGGGCATCACCTACGTCAGCATCAACGCCGAACAAATGGACGACTTCGCCCCCGTGGCCGAAGCGCTCGCCTGATTAGCAACGAGCTCGCTGGCTAGGGTTGGCCGATGGAGCAGTCAATCCGCGAGCTTTCGATCCAGGTCGCGCAGAACAAGGCGTTGCCCACCCAGCCTGAGCGGCTTACCCGACGCAAACGCTGGATCATCGTCGACGCAGACTTCTACAAAGACGATCACGCGGTGATCTGGTTCGTGCGCCGCGGTCACAGCGGCACCCCGGTAGATGAGATTCATCGCATGGAGAAGGTGGATGGGGTGTGGCGGTCCCCTGGCGGCTCCGGAGGTGAACCTGGGGCGGATCTCGATGAACGCCCAACCTTGGCCGAGATAGCAGCACTGAATGACCGCAATCCCTTTTCCCGGTGCGAATTCGGCTTTAACAGTGGGGGGAGTTCTGGCTCACGTCGTAGACCAGCTTCGCGACAGATTCATTGCGCGCAGGAGGTTGCGGAGTTGCGGTTCTCCGATGGCAGACCGCCGAAGCCAGTCGCATCTCACGGGCATGTGATCGTGCTTTACAAAGGAAATAGCGGTCCAACAATTTCTGCGTTCGATGTCGATGGCCAACCCCTCGGCGAGCACAAACTCAAACCCGTCAGTCACCCAAGGATTCCGCTTCGACATCGACTGCGCGCTCGATTCAGCTCCGGGTGGATCGACCTCAGTTCCTGACCGATCAAAGCACTCGTTGGCAATGCGGTCGGTGAGGCACTGTGATCGTTGCCAGCCTTTGGGTTTCTCTATCTTCGAAGCCTGAGGACCGGCTAACGGTCCAATTCCTCCGAAGAATGATCAGACCCGCCGAGGTCGGCCGGGCGGGTGCAGAACAGCCGGGAGTCGGCGAGTGCGCCGGTGCGCAAGTCGCTGGGGTAGTCGGGGTCGCTGATCATATCGAGAAAGGCCTGCTTCGACGGGTACTCGACCAGGATGACCTCGTCCCACTCTTCGCCTCCAATAACCGTTGCCAGACCTGTGCCGAGGAAGCGCACGGTTGCGTCGTACTTGTTGAGGAAGGGAGTGGCCGCGGCGCCATACGCGCGGTAGCGCTCTGCTCCGCCGTCGGGGGCAAAGCGCAACAGATTGACCATGACGAGTGGACCGTCCAGTTCGGCAGCGACCAATGCTCGGATCTGCTCAGTCGACGGGTTGATGAAGGTTTCGGCCATGCCCCAGTCTGTCATCGACCGGAAATAGCGGCTGTTTCACCCGACGCGGAACCGAGACTCTGGATGCCGCGGAGCCCAAGCCCACACACCCGACATTGCGTTATTGTTGGATCATGGCGGCAACACCCGAACACTCGCAGGCGGCTGTAACCGGAGATCGCCTTGCGAGTCATCGGCCTAGCCATCATTTCGGTCCTGCTGGTCATGGCCTGGCGGTGGTACCGCAGTCGAGACCTCCAGCCCGTCCGCTAGCGCTTTCACGCCGACGGCCGCGAGTCTCGACTCGGCTCATGCGACCGATCCCTGCCAACGTGGTTCATGGCGCTTGATGACCTTTTGGATCTTCGGTGGTACTACCAGATTGAGGTCGAGCCCGGGCGGTCAACGCCGGGACGACCAATCGGCACCCTGCCAACCGTTCGACGAATAGTTGATTCGATCGACTTTACGGGCCAACGGGTTCTCGACATCGGGACCCAGGAATTCGCCGCTCCCATTCTGATCGAGTCCAAGGATCCGGAAGAGATCGTGGCCTATGACCGCCTCTCCTTGGTTGACCAGTTCGACTTACTCAAGGAGGTCTACGGGCTCTCCCGCACCACCTATGTCCATGGCGTGCCGATGCAAGAACTCAAGGACACCCTGACAGCTCAAGGGATCACCCTTCCCTTCGACATCGTGGTTTTCACCGGCGTGCTCTATCACATGGTCGACCCGCTCCCGGGCATCGCAATGGCGCGGTCGATGCTGCGGAACAACGGGCTCATGGTCCTTGAAACATCGGTCGCCGCCCGAGAGGGCTTCGTCGCCGACTGCAATCATGCGGCAAGCCTCTACAAGGGCAGCAACTACTTCCAGGTGAGCCCGCAAATCTTGGACTACTGGTGTCGCATGCTGCGCCTTCGACCGATCGATGTGTTTTGGTACGGCGGCGAGGACATCAAGCGGATGTTTGTCATCCTTCAGGCCGAGACAGAAGCCATAGCCGAGACCGAAGATCACTGGATCCGAAAGGGCTTCGTGACCAAGGACTTCGAGCCCTTCGGGCTTCACTACCACGAGCTCACATCAGCAAAGGACCCGGTCCCCTACTCCCCGATTGAAGGTCTCGGTCAGCTCAAGTACACCGACACCGCACCGTCCTACCTGGATGTGTGGGGAACGCTCAGCTCTCGGTCAGAGGCGAAACCTGACCTCACCCGCGCGGTCATCACCCTCGACGACCGCAAACCGTAACCAGCGGACATCGGGGGATGTTGGCCCAGTGGTTCTTCGCCGAGCGCTAGGTCACTGGACGAGCGTCGCAGCTACCGAACCACTTCGGCTCCCCGTCTTCAAACGCGATCGTCAGGGTCGCATTCACCGACCCCTCCCGGGTGCCTTGGACCACTTCGACGTTGTACACGTCGTTGAACTGGGCGACGCGGCCCTGCCCGTAGTCAAAGGCTGCCGCCTCGACGTACATGAGATCCCCAATCTCTTCCAACCGGTTGGTTCCGAGTTCGCGATTCTCCGCGAGCACCTCTACGCATTGCTCAGGCGTCCAGAACTGGAACGTTGACGAGTGCAGCTGCTCGACCATCCACTCGATGTCACCAGCTCGCCACCGATCGTTCTGCTCCACCAAGAACTCGACGACAACACTCTCGCGCGACGGGTCCGGGTCGGCGGTCTCGCCGGATGAACAGCCGGCCAGGACGACCGCCAGGACGACACCGATCGACGCTCGCAGGAAGCGAGCTAAGGGAATCGCCTCAATAGTCATGTGCACGACCTTAAGAATGCCAGAGCGCCAGAACCTCACGGCGCTCTAGCTATCCGGGTTGACAAACGGCTTGTCCATCACGGCCGATGACACGACAAGGGTGGTCATGGTCTGACCTAATCTGCCGAGTTCGGTGACGAGATCGTCCACTTCGGCCAGGCTGGTTGCTTCGACATAGATCACAGTGTCGCAGTCGCCAAGAACTTGATGCGCCCGACGTACCGCAGGGTGATTCAGCGCGAGCTCCTTCGTCCGATTTGCCGCCTGGCTGGTCGCGCCCGATCCGGTCAGCCGGATGACTGCACGAACATCGCGCCCAATCGCCTTCGGATCAATTACTGCGCGATAGCCCGCAATAACTCCGGATTGCTCCAGTGCGTGTACTCGCGCAGTCGTCGCAGCAGGCGACAGGTTGACCTTTTCGGCCAATTGACGGAACGACAGCCGACCGTCTGCTTGAAGTAGCTCAACAATAGACCAGTCAATTTCATCCATATTCTGATTATGCCTTGCGATGTGTAACAACTGCTGAACGTTCTTGATCCTTTTCCTCTTCGAACCATGCAAACCCTCTTTAGATGGTTTGCAGAATTCCCTACCGTTGTAGCTATGACAGACACGGCGACAAGTACCGCTTCGACCGATGGGCAGGGGCCATACGCTCCGTCAGCTGAGGACGCCGAGGGAATCACCCTCCGGGTGTCCAAGGCCATGGTCCCGAATTACTCTCCGCTGCCGATCATCCCCGAGCGCGGCGAGGGGTCACGTATCCACGCCGGAGGCCGCGAGTACATCGACCTCGCGGGCGGGATTGCGGTGAACTCGCTCGGCCATGGACATCCGGCCGTAGTTCAGGCACTCACGACGCAAGCAACGAAGCTCTGGCACATGTCCAACGCGTTCACGAACGAACCGGCCTTACGACTGGCCGAACGGCTCAATGAGCTGACCTTCGCCGAACGCGTCATGTTCTCCAACTCGGGGGCGGAGGCGAACGAAGCCGCTTTGAAACTCGCCCGACGCTACGCCTACGACAAGGCCGTTGCCTCCGGCACTCCCCCCTGATGAGGTCACAAAATTCGAGATCGTGGCGCTGGAGAAAGCATTCCACGGCCGCACACTATTCACCGTTACCGCGGGCGGAACCCCCAAGTACAAAGAGGGGTTCGGGCCGATACCCAGCGGCGTGCGCCACATCGCTGCGAACGACATCGACGCACTTGCCAACGCCATCGACCACAACACCGCAGCGGTCATCCTCGAACCTATCGTTGCCGAAGGCGGCATCATTACCCTCGAACCGGCTTTTGTGGATCGAGCCCGCGAGTTGTGCAATGTCCATGACGCGTTGCTGATATTCGACGAGGTCCAAACCGGCGCCGGGCGTACCGGCCCGCTCTACGCCTACATGGAAGCTGGCCTCGATGGGAGCGAAGTACGCCCCGACATTCTCACCAGCGCAAAGGGAATCGGTGGCGGATTCCCTATCGCAGCGACGCTCACCACCGAAGAGATCGCACGATCCTTCTCTCCTGGCACACACGGCTCGACCTTCGCGGGAAATCCGCTCGCCTGCGCAGTAGCCGATGCGGTACTCACCGAAATCACGAAGCCCGAGACGTCCCACAACGCAGCGACCCAAAGCAAGGCGCTACGCGACGGGCTGCGACGCATTGCTGCGAGCACCGGACTCTTCACCGAGATCCGGGGTAAGGGCATGTTGATCGGAGCCGAGCTGTCCCCCGACTATGCGGGACAAGCCAAAGCTTTCCAGAAGCTTGCGCTGACCCACGGCGTCCTGTGCCTCGTCGCTGGCCCAGACGTCATCAGACTCGCCCCGGCTCTAAACCTCACCGCTACCGAAGCTCATCTGGGTCTCGAGCGACTCAACACCACCGCCCAAGCGTTCACCGCCGCATCATGACGAACCTCTCCAGTCCAGTTCTCGACGAAATCCTCGCCGCAGAACGACGCGGACTTGACGATGCGTTTGCAGAGATCACCGCGCTTGCGCGGATCAACTCGGGAACCCGCAACGTCGCTGGAACGACCGCCGTCCAGCAACTACTTCGTGACCGCTTCGAAGACGCCGGCCTCGATACAACCCTCACCGAGTGCCCGCCCGCGACCAACGTCGAAGACGACGGACAGCCCGGTTCGTTCCCGCTCGGACCGGTCCTGCACGCACAGCTTCGACCCAGCGCAACGAATCGACTCACGATCGTCGGCCACGCCGACACCGTGTTCGGCCCCGAACACTCATTCCAAGACGTCTTGCGCGACGGCGACCGACTTCGAGGTCCTGGGGTCGCCGACATGAAGGGCGGACTTGTCGCGCTATGCCACGCGCTGCGCGCCATAGGAGACCACAACCTTGTCCCTGATCTAGGCATCGACGTTGTGGTGAACGCCGACGAAGAGATCGGGTCGCCCGGGTCGGCGCCGATGCTCGAAGCCTTCGCTGCACGAACCACATCGGGGCACGCGCTCGTCGTCGAACCCCGACTGCCAGACGGCGGATTCGCCGGAGCTCGAGCGGGCAGCGCCAACATCGCCGTGACCTTTACCGGAACGTCCGCTCATGCTGGCCGAGCGCTCGCCGAAGGACGCAACGCCGTGGTCAGCGCAGCCAGATTGGCCAACTTCGCAGACTCGCTCACCAATCAACCAGCACTTGGCGTCAACGTCGCCGCAATCAGCGGCGGCAATGCGCTCAACGCCGTGCCCGATAGCTGTGTGCTGCGGATCAACCTCCGGTCGACAGCGAACGAACGACTGCACACCGCACTCGATGAGATCGACACATGGTGTCGCCAAGAGAGCGAACGCTCCGACGTGGCGATCACGCGCCTTGGCGATGTGCACCGCCCAGCAAAGCCGTGGACGGCCGCCTCCCGTGCGCTCGCGGACAACGTGTCCGCTGGTGCCGCGCACCTCGACCTACCGGATCACTTCACGGACACGGGCGGGGTGTGCGACGGGAACAACTTGTCGGCGCAAGGAATCGCCGTGGTCGACACGCTGGGAATCGCGGGCGGCGGAATCCACACCGACGATGAATTCGCCGACCTGGCGTCGTGGCCACAGATCGTTGCACTTCTCGTTCATTCGATCGTCGGGGTCCGCGAACTGACCCCCACAAGCTGACAAGGAGATCGACATGCATGTACGACTCGCACAACTATCTGACCTCGGCGCATTGGTTTCCCTCAGCCAACTCGAGACGGGACTCACCACGCTCCCGACGACCGAAGAAGGCATGCGACGCAAAGTGATGTCGTCGGTCGAAAGCACGGACCCGGACCGCTGCCTCGATGGGCAGGAGAGCTACTTGTTCGTGCTCGAGTCCGAGGGTGAGATCTTGGGCCTCAGCGCGATCTATGCGACCGCCGGTGCGCAACGACCCTTTTACAACTACCGCGTCTCCACCATCTCGCAGCAGTCGCCAGAGCTCGACGTGAGGGTCGACACTCGCCTGCTCACGATGGTCAACGATTACGGCAACTCCTCGCTGGTCGGCACACTGTTCGTCCACCCCGACGCTCGCGGAACCGGAGGCGGACGGCTGCTGTCGCTCGCACGGTTCATGTTCATGGCAGCGCATCGCGACCGCTTCAGCGACTTCGTCCTCGCGGAGATGCGTGGCCAAACTCGCGACGATGGCGCGTCGCCGTTCTGGGAGGCGGTAGGCAGGAAGTTCCTCCAGCTCGACTTCACCGATGCAGACGTCCGCAGTGGGCACGAGTCACGCTTTATCGCTGATCTGTTTCCTAGTTTTCCGATCTACGCGGATCTGCTTCCCAAAGACGCCCAAGACGTCATTGGACTACCCCACCCCGAAGCGGTTCCCGCAGCTGGGCTGTTGCGCCAGCAAGGGTTTCGCCATCGCGGGTATGTCGACATCTTCGACGCCGGTCCGTGCCTGGACGCGTGTGTCGACGACGTGGAAATCATCCGCTCCACCCAAGAGGCCGCTATTGGTACCCCGACCACTGCATCCGTGGAGGCACAGGAACGAGTGCTCATCGCCCGACCCACACTCCAGACATTTATTGCGGCCTACGGAACCCGGTCCGACACCAGCGTGTGCAGTGCAGACTCAACGACCATGTCGTCGGCCGGGCTCGACGATGGCGACCCGATCCTCGTTTCCCCACTACAACAACGGAGCGTCAAGTGAAACTTCGTAATCTGATCTCTGACACCTGGACCGACCCGCAATCTTGCGCATCGATCTCGATCGTCTCCCCAGTCGACGGGTCCGTTCTCGCCTCGGGGAATGCAAGCTCGACCGACCAGGCCCGAGAGGCTGTCGATGCTGCCCAACACGCATTTTCGACGTGGCGATACTCGACGCTCGATGAGCGCACCGAACTCATCCGACGGTTCGCTCATCTCGTGCAGGAGCATAAAGAGGAGCTCGCCAGTCTGATCGTGGCCGAGATCGGGAAGACCCATGCGGATGCGACCTCCGAGGTCGCCGCAATCGTGGGCAAAGCCGAAACGTCGATCACGGCGCAAGACACCCGCACCCCCTCGACCAGCACGGAGGTTGCTGCTGGGACGCTCGGCGTTTCGTACCGACCGCTCGGCCCGACGGTGGTTCTCGGCCCGTTCAATTTCCCCGGGCACCTACCAAACGGCCACATCACACCGGCGCTGCTCGCCGGCAACACGATCGTGTTTAAGCCC
This sequence comes from uncultured Acidimicrobiales bacterium, assembly GCA_964612655.1. Classification (GTDB taxonomy): domain Bacteria; phylum Actinomycetota; class Acidimicrobiia; order Acidimicrobiales; family SHLQ01; genus SHLQ01. The sequence goes on from CAZTDG010000011.1 coordinate 16,790, forward strand.
AGTGAGCAGGGTTCCATCGTCGGCCAACGCCTCGTCGAGCTATGGCAAGAGGCGGGCGTCCCCCCAGGCGTCATCAACCTGGTCCACGGGGGCGTCGACGTGGGTGAAGCGCTCATCGACCACGCAAACACCGCTTCGGTCCTCTTCACCGGCGGTGTCCGCGCGGGGAAAGCGATCCACCAACGATTGGCAGGCCGGCCACAGGTCATGTTGGCGCTCGAGTTAGGCGGGAACAATCCGATCATCGCCTGGAACGTCGACGACGCGAAGGCGGCTGCGGCCACGATCGTTCGATCAGCCTTTTTGTCCTCTGGCCAGCGCTGCACGTGTGCCCGACGCCTGATCGTCGAAGAGGGGCCGTCGGGCGATCGAATCGTCGACGCGGTGCTCGACATCACCGAACGGCTCCGCGTTGGATCACCACATCAGGACCCGCCGCCATTCATGGGCCCGTTGGTGTCGGAACGTGCGGCGGACAACGTGATCGCCGCACAAGCGGAGTTGACCAGTCTCGGAGCTCAGGTCCTTACGCCAGCCGCAACCGCAGACCTCGGCCCGGCATATCTCCGGCCCGGAGTTCTCGATGTCACAAATGTGTCCGAGCGACCCGATGACGAGATTTTCGGCCCGCTCCTGCAGGTGGTGCGCGTGAAGTCGCTCGCCGACGCGATCACCGAGGCAAACAACACGGCGTTTGGCTTAGCTTCGGGCGTACTGACCGATGACGACGACGTGTGGGACCACGCGCACCCCCGGTTGCACGCCGGAATCGTCAACCGCAATGTGGCGACCGTTGGCGCATCTGGTGCCGCCCCGTTTGGGGGCGTTGGCCTCTCGGGGAATCATCGGCCAGCGGGATTCCATGCAGCCGACTACGTGGCCCACCCCGTTGCGCGCATCGCAGGCCCCTCGACGTCAGAAACGTCGCCAATTGAGGAGGTTCACTAAGTGGCTGCTGCCGAGGTCAATTTCGACGGGCTCGTCGGGCCGACCCACAACTATGGCGGCTTGTCGCACGGCAACAACGCGTCGGTGAACAACAAAGGGGATGTCTCGAACCCCCAGCTCGCGGCGAAGCAAGGCATCGCCAAGATGCGCGCCATGGTCGGCGCCGGGTTGATCCAAGCCGTGCTTCCACCACACGCACGCCCGCACGGACCAACGCTGGCTGCCGCTGGTTTCGGTTCCGATATCCGCCGAGCGATCCGCAATTTGGGAGCGACCGCCCCGGGCCTCGTCGGCATTGTGAGCTCGGCGTCAGCGATGTGGACGGCAAATGCAGCGACGGTCATACCGTCAGCGGATTCGGCTGACGGCCGGCTGCATCTCGTCCCGGCCAACCTCATTGCGAACGAACATCGAGCCATCGAAGCCCAGCAGACGACGCAGACCCTGCGCGCAATCTTCCGCGAACCGGACCGCTTCGCCGTGCACGATCCGCTGCCCGCTCTGCAACCCTTCGGGGACGAAGGCGCGGCAAACCACTCCCGCGTTTGCACGTCCCACACCGAGCCGGGCACCCATGTGTTTGTCTATGGCCGCGAGGCAGGCGAGCCGCAACTCGACGGCGGCCTCCCCCGTCGACAAACTCTCGCGGCGTCTCAAGCGGTGGCGCGCATGGGTCAGGTCGACGAACAGCAACGTGTGTTCGTCCGCCAGTCCGCGGCAGCGATCGACGCCGGAGCGTTCCACAATGACGTGGTTGCGGTGGTCAACGAAAACGTGGTCTTGTGCCACCAGGACGCCTTCGTGATCGATGGCTCGGCGACGCCCCCTTCCGTGGAAGACGTCGAGCGATTCGTTGCGTCGTGGGGCGCAGCCACGTCGACCGAGGTTGTTCCGGTCGTGGTGCCGCGCGACGAGGTGAGTCTGGATGACGCGGTCTCCTCCTACCTCTTCAACTCCCAGCTCGTCACGACAGCCGATGGGTCGATGATGTTGGTGTGTCCAGCAGAAGCGGACGAAACACCGTCGACCCACGCAGCGCTCCAACGAATACTCTCTGATCACAACAACCCGATCGCCGAAGTACGGCACTTTGATCTCCGTCAAAGCATGCGCAACGGCGGCGGGCCAGCGTGTTTGCGCCTCCGAGTAGTACTCGACGAGCAGGAACGATCTGCGCTCAACGGAAACTGCATCGTCGATCATGCGCTGCTCGATCGACTCGATGCTTGGGTTGATACTCATTACCGAAGTGAGCTTCGGGTGACCGACCTACTCGATCCGGCGTTCGCGATGGAGACCATGGGCGCCCTCGATGAACTCACCTCGATCCTTGACCTGGGAGCCATTTACCCTTTTCAGACCTAGCGAAAGGCCAAGTTGCATGTCAGTGGCCTCCGGTATGGTCACGAGCATGGAACGCAAGATCTGGATGGCCGCAGAACTTGAAGCACGGTACGCATCAGACTTGGGTCCACTCAAGCGACCATCGCTACGCACCGACAATTTTGTTGTGCGGGTGACTAGACAAAAACTTCAAATTGCGTGGTGGGCGCAAATGGTCGTTGCACTGTTTGCGCTTCCTTGGGGTTATTTCCGAATGAGCGCTCTATGGAACACCTTGGCCGACGTTCCAGATGACGAAACTCTTCTTTGGAGTCTTCTACTAGTGTTCGGATCGTTCGTGGCAGCAATCGCCGCGCTCCTCTTTGTCTTGACTATTGCCATTCCAGCTATCGCAGGTCTGTTCGCAAACCAGGTCGGACGTGGCCCCTACGTCGCTTCGCTGGCCTTTTCCACGCCTTGGGCGCTGCTCTTCTTTATCGCTGCGGCCGTCGACGGAGTTTGGCCGCTGTTCTTCGCGGTCGACCTCACCGGCCTAGCCGTGACCAGCGCACTTCTGATCCGTGACACCACCAAACGAGCAACTCTGTCTGCGTCAACGGATCGTCCTGCCGTCATCTATGCCTACAGCGCGGGACGTATTCCTCCCCCACCAAGCGGCCCGAACGAATTCCCAACTCCACCGGACAACGTCTGACCCCCTGAGCAATGAGATCTGCGGGCGAAGAGCCCCAGCAGTTGGTCTCGCATATCCTGTAGCTATGGCGATGAGCGGAAACGGCGACGAGCAGCAACCCTTCCAGTACACCTGGAAGCACTTCCTTGGGTACGTGGTCTGCTACTCAGCAACCTTCACGATCTTCAATGTGTTTCTCCCTGAGCTCCCTCCACTGTGGTCAGCCATCTTGGTCGCTGCCCTCTTCGCGGTCTTTGCCGTGGCGTTGCCCCTCATCGTCGCTCGCCGGCGAGGTCTAGCGGC
>CAZTDG010000011.1:20157-34179 GCA_964612655.1 uncultured Acidimicrobiales bacterium
CGGTCTTTGCCGTGGCGTTGCCCCTCATCGTCGCTCGCCGGCGAGGTCTAGCGGCACACGGCTTACCCAAACGCCACGAGTAGCGGCGCGTGATCTGACGGGCGAATCGATGGGTCCCGCCACTTCCGTAGTGGCTCGCACAACGTGATGCGGCTTGCAAGGCCGGGGGTGGCAAGCGCGTGGTCGAGTCGGTAGCCGCGATCGTTCTCGAATTGGCCCTCGCGGTACGCATACCAGGTGTAGCCCGCGTCGGCCCCGTGCATCGCCGCAGCCACGTCGACTAGACCGAGCTCTCGAATCCGAGCGACCGCAGCCCGCTCCTCATCGCTCACTAGGTTGCGGTTCCGTTTGGCCGGATCGTAGAGGTCGTCCGGTGTCGGGCACACGTTGAAGTCGCCGATCACCAGGACGTCATCGTGGTCATCGAGCTCGTAGGTGAGTTCACTATGAAGCAACTCGAACCAGGCCAGCTTTACCTGCCAGTCGTGACTCTTTCGCTTCGCCCCATTGGGCGCATACAGCGCAAGGACCCGCACGCCGCCGATCGTGGCAGCAACGAGTCGGCACTCGTCAAACGGTGGCTGTGCCTCACCACTAAACCCGGAGCGAACCTCGGCCAAACCATGACGACTCGCCAACGCCACCCCATTGCGAGCACCGCGGCCATGGTGGACCCACTCGAATTCCCGCTCATCGAACAGCGACGCCGGGAACTGGGCGTCTGAACACTTCGTTTCCTGCAGCGCGATTACATCCGGCTGTTCCTCATCGAGAAACTGCGCCACCAACTCCGCGCGACTCCTGATCGAGTTCACGTTCCATGAAGCCACACGCACGACGAGATCCTACGAGCCGACGTTCAGCCACAGCCAGCCTTCTCCAAAGCTGTCCGACGGCTCACGAAGATTTGTACGTGATTTCCAACCGTGACGGTATGTTTTTGCGTACAAATCTTGCTGATTATGGAGCGGTTTCCAGGAGTGCAGCGACGATTGCGTCGGTGGTTGGGGTGGCCGCTACGGCGACGTCGAATCCGGCGTCTTGGGCTTCAGCTGAGGTGACAGTTCCGATACAGACTGCCGAGTCGGGGGTCGGTCCGACGTGCTCGACGTAGCGCGTCACCGCTGATGGCGAGGCGAACACCACGACGTCGGCTTCAAGCGCCGCGGCCATCACCGCGGGCGAGGCCTCGGGCATGACATTGCGGTACGCGGCGAGCACATGCACTTCCACTCCACGGGCGCGTAGCCCCTCGGCGAGTTCGGGACGTCCGACTTCGGCTTGGGCGATGATGACCCGCCCGGCGAACTCTGTTGCGGCGAAGGCACCTAACAACCCGACCGATGATGCGACCTCCGGGATGAGATCCACCGAATAGCCCATTTCGTCGAGCGCACCCGCAGTACCAGATGCAATCGCTGCGACCTTGCCGGGGAACGGACCGCCCGGGAGACGGACAGCCCCATTGGGTGACAGGACGACGAGCCAATCGGCCTCAGATGCACCATTGACCGCTTCACGTAGCGCCGCACCGCCGTCCTCGGCGTCAACTAACTCGAGCAACGGCAACGCCACGGGCGCGCCGCCCAGATCCTCGATGGCAGCGATCAATGGCGCCGCTTGAGGCGCGGCACGGGTCACCACAACCCGCACGCCGTCAAGTGACCGCTCGTTCATTGCAGACGGTCGCGCAGTTCTATGGCGAGCTCGCGCCCGAGCCTTTGGCCATCGGCTCCGGTGGCCTCGCTTCGATGCACGACCCGATCGCCGTCGGACAGCATCGCCCGCACGCGAATGTCGCCGTCCACGGAATCGGCTTCGGCGAACGCTCCAGCGGGCAGATCGCAGTCGCCGCCTAGCTCCACCAGAAACGCACGCTCGGCATCGAGACATCGATGCGCAACCGGGTCGTCGATCTCTGCCAGCGCGGCGAGCGTCTCCTCGTCGTCTGCCCGACACTCGATCGCCAAGGCCCCCTGCCCCACCTGAGGCAACATGACCTCGGGCTCGAGCACCTCGTACACCTCGGGCCACCGGTTAAGGCGCTCCAGCGCCGCGGCCGCCATAACCACCGCGTCGAGCTCCCCGACCTTGGCAAGCCTGGTCGCGATGTTCCCTCGCAGTTCCGTCACCACTACCCCATCGACCTGTTCGAGCACCTGCACCCGACGACGAACCGAACCGGTCCCCACCGTCGATCCTTCGCCCAAAGACGCAAGCGTCGCGCCTACGAGCACATCTCGCGGGTCCGCCCGCTCGGGCACCGCCGCAATTACCAGCCCATCGGGGGTTAGCGCCGGAAGGTCCTTCGCGGAGTGCACGGCAAAGTGTGCGCGCCCGTCGAGAACGGCGGCCTGCACCTCTTTGACGAAGACGCCCTTGCCACCGATCTCATGGAGCGGCGTGATCTTGTCGCGGTCCCCCACGGTCGAAACGATTAACGCCTCGACATCGCGGCGCGACCGTAGACGCAAGAGGCCGGCCACATAGTTGGCCTGCCAGCGCGCGAGTTCACTTCCTCGGGTAGCTGCGTAAAGCACCCGTTGAATCTACTCGTCGTCGAGTTCAGTGCCGAATAGATCCTGCAACGCGGCGGCTAGTCGCTCGCCACGAGCGGTGCCAGCAGAGCTCCGAAGCTCAGTCATTGGCTGGTGCAGAAGCTTGTTGATGACGGCCTTGGTGGCGGCATCGATGTGGGCTCGAGTTTCGTCATCGAGCGATGACCCGAGGCGTTCGACCTCTGCGAGACGAAGAGCGTCGACGTCTCGGCGGAAGGCAGCGGCCAGCGGTTCGACCTTGCGACTCTGTGCCGTCGAGGCGAACCGGTGCACCTCGTCGTCGATCAATTCACGGACAGCGGCGATCTCGTTGCGACGCTCGGCGCGGCCAACCTCGGCAAACGCGGTGAGGTCCTCCATGTCGAGGAGTGTGACCCCATCGATGTCGGCCGCAGCGGGATCGACGTCACGTGGAACGGCGATGTCGACAATGAGTAAGGCTCGCTCAAGGCGCTTCGCCATGACGTCGTGCAACGAGTCGTGATCGATCATCAGCGCGTTTGCACCGGTGCCGGTCAAGAGCACGTCGATGTCGGCGATGGTGTTGGCGAGCTGATCGAGTGGAACAACTTCTCCGCCAACCTTCTCGGCAAGCGGTGCGGCCCGCTCGACTGTGCGATTACAAATAACGATTCGGCTCGTCCCGGCATCTCGAAGTGCGACGGTCATTCCTTCGCTCATCTCACCGGCGCCGAGGACACAGATCGAACGACCCTCTAGCGTGCCAAGGCGATCGGTCGCCATGGCCACTGCGGCTCGCGAAACCGACGTGACCTTCTTGCCGATTCCGGTGTTGGTGCGAACTTTGCGCCCGACAACACCCGATGCGGTGAAAAGATCAGCGAGTGAAACCCCTGTCGCTCCAGCGGAGCGAGCGGTTTCGAATGAGCGGCGAACCTGGCCCAGGATTTCGGTCTCGCCAAGAACAGCCGAATCGAGACCGCTGGCCACACCGAAGAGGTGTCGAGCGGCGTCGAGTTCGTCATGGACGTAGAGATGTTCGGCGAAGTCTTCGAGAGCGAGACCCGAATGGCGGGCCAACACGTTGCGCACGTCGGCGAAGGCCGGGTGGAAGCGTTCAGCTCGGATGTAAATCTCGGTGCGGTTGCACGTTGAAAGCACCACGGCTTCCGCCACGTGGTCGCACGACACCAAGTCGTCAAGCACTTTGACCACGTAATCATCAGAGATGGTGAGTTGCTCGAAGTGATCGATCGGAATCGACCGCTGATTCACTCCGATGACAACGATGGGCATAAGTGACCTAACTCGTACGCGCTATGGGTTCCAATCTACCCAATAGCTTCCACGCGCGTACTTAACCCCGCCAAGTCCCTTAGGAATTCTTATGCGTGACTTTCTTCACGCCGCCGCAGGCTCAGGATCTGAACGTCGGCCACCCATGGCTAGCTTGACGATGCCGAACAGCACGAGAGCGATCGCTGCCCCGAGGCCCAGACGGCTCCACAGCACGCGGGTAGCGCCGACCTCAGCGGCTTCGCTTCGCACGAACGCCAGCTGATCGCGGATCTCCACCACGTCATCGAATCGGTTCAATTCATAGGCCCGTTCGGCGGTCTCGGTCACGTTTGCGAGGTCGAGGCCGCCGATACCCCACTGTTCATCGCGGCTCAGCGGCGCCGACGCCAGCTCTCGGACATCGACGACCGAATCGATCGCAGCCTCCTGGACAGCCAAAACCGACAGGGCCTGCTCAAAGTCCGAGTCGGCCTGTTCGTAGGCTTCGCGTCCTGCCTGGTCTGCGTTCAAATCTGCGAGATCGGCCTGATCGATGACCCGTCGCTGCAGATCGAGCACTCGATTGGCGTCTCGCAGAAGCTCTCGTGCGTCGTCGAAGCGCCAATCGGCCATGGCTTGGTCGATCTCGGCAGGCACGTTCCACTGCAATGGACGTCCGGCCAATCGAAGGTACTGGTCTCGCACTTCTCGCCGCTCGGCGAGTAACTCCGCTTCATCTTCGTCGACCACGAGCTCAAGCCATAGCTCGTCGAGCAGCGCCTCGCCTTCGGCATCGGTGAGCACCGAAGCCAGATCGAGCACCCGACGCCAATCGTTGAGTAGAAGTGATCGCGACGCACCGGGATACACGGCCGTGTCGTTGTCGGCCGTGGCAATGATCTGACGAAGACCACCTTCGCCGACGATGTCGATCAATTCTCGGACCACGAACCACGACGCGTTGTAGCCATACAGCTCGCGTTCACGCAGCACCTCGTCTCCTAGGTCCGATCCGAGGTCGGCCCACGTGTTCAACGGCAGCGCACCCGCGTCGGTCGGTCGTGGGATGACCGGCAACTCCTCGCCTTGCTCCCCCAATTGACGATCGATCTGCCAGGCAACCTCTTCGGCGAGTCCTTCGGTCAACCACCGTTCGACAAAGAGCGAGTTGTTGAACCATGCGTGGCTGAGTTCGTGGAGCATCACACCACGGTCGAATTCGTTGCCGATCTCGATTGATGTTTGGGCCGGGTCGTACCAGCCGGCGAAACCGAATAGGAACGGTCGGACCGACGCGGTTACTTCGAGGGTGCCCTGCTCAGGAATTGGACTGCCGATGTGGCTCTCGAGTGCGGGGATGCCGTCCTCAATCGCCGCTTGTGCGAAATCTGCCCACTCCTCGTCACCCGGCCACGAACGAAGAACGATGTCCTGTCCGGACACTTCGAAGTTGCGGACTTCCAATCGATCTTCACGGACCACGTTGACGTAGGTGAAGAAGTCCTCGGGAACGTCGAATCGTTGTGGCACCCAAGTCGCGAAGCCATCCTCGCTGGGTCCTTGTTCGATCGTGATTCCGAGTTCGGTTACCTCGGCATCTTCGGGGGCGCGCAGTGTCAACGAACCCGTGCCGGGGTCCGAGAACGACCACAGTGGAAAGCCGTGGTAGGCGGGGTTCGAGAAGAACGCGCCGTCGGAACGCAACTCACCGCGAGGCAACGTGTACGACACGTCGAATGAGCGCGACTCACCGGATCGAAGTTGTTCGGGCAGCACGGCGGTTACGACGTCAAAATCTGCGTCGAGTGGCTCGGCCGTGCTCGTCAATTGTGCTCCGCCGCTCCTGATCGATAGGTCGGTCAAACCTCGTGGGGCGATGAAAATGAAGGTGTCGAAGAAGGTGAAGAAGACCGTCTCACCGTCGCGCCGCTCAGCGGTCGTGTTGGTCATCGTGGCGGCCAGGTCTACCCGCACAGAATCGTCGAGCACGGTGAAGACAACGTCCTCGGTGTACGCCAATCCGTTCGTCTGCGCACCGGCAGGGGTCGCCAGAGAAACCAACACCACCAAAACACCGGCGAGAAAAGCGGTTACACGCACAATGTGCCTGTCGGATTCACCCCCCAAACATTGAGTTTTGGGGGAAATCTAGGCCGTCTGGTCGTCCTGGCCCTGTTGTTCGTAGTAGCTCAAAACCTGGAGTTCCGTCGCAAGGTCTACCTTGCGAAGCGGCACGGAGTCGGGCACATGCAGCACGGTCGGAGCGAACGACAGGACCGAACCCACACCGGCGGCCACGAGCGCGTCCGCGACGCTTTGCGCGGCATGCGCTGGCGTTGCGATGATCCCGATTCGAATGTGGCTATCTGCGACCAGGTCCTGGAGCTGTCGGCTATCACGTACCTCGAGCCCGGCGATGGTCGTTCCGATCTTGTCGGGCGATGAGTCTGCCAACGCAGCGATTGGAAAGCCTCGGCTACCAAAGCCTCCGTAGTCGGCGAGCGCACGTCCGAGGTTTCCCATGCCGACGATGACGACCGGCGAGACGACATCGAGACCGAGCGCCTCACTTATCTGGTGCAGCAGGTACTTGATGTCGTAACCCACACCTCGAACGCCGGCCGTGCCGATGTAGCTCAGGTCTTTGCGCACCTGAGCAGCATTGACACCAGCGAGTTCAGCGAGCGCGGCCGAGCTGACCGTCGCTTCGTCGGTAGTCGCCAACTCCAAGAGCACCCGACGATAAATCGGCAGGCGCACCACAGTTGCGTCAGGAATCCCTCGCTCCATCACCCCGCCGAGGGTAGCTGGTCCAACCGGTGATGTCTGGCACTCGGAGCGTACAAATGGCGTAAACGGTGCAGACACTATATGTGATGTGATTCATCCCAATTGTTACTTAAGGTGACCCTGCGAACGACCCGATCCTTAGGTCGTGAGCAACTCAGCTTCCTCCCCAACACGACTAAGGCGACCATCTGGACGTTTGGCGATCCTCCTCGGGTGGCTACTGATTTTTGCGCTCGTCGCACCGGTTCCCGCTGGTGCAAGTCCGGCCAATGAGTCCGATTTCGTGGGTCGCATCAATGCAACACGCGCTTCGGTGGGACTACCTCCGTTGGCCGTCGATGCACAGCTGACCAGCCTCGCACGAGGTTGGGCTGTACAGATGCGAGATGGTGCCTGTGGAGAGGGAGCCCACATCTGTCACGCTCCATCGCTGTCTTCAGGCGTTAGCCATAGTTGGCAAAAGCTGGGCGAGAACGTAGGGACCGGGCCCAGCGTGGGCGACGTCATGCCAGCATTTATCGCATCTCCTAGCCACTACGCAAACATCGTCGATCCTTCCTTTACCCACATTGGAGTAGGAGTGGTGTGGGACGGCAACCGACTCTTCACCACGCACCGATTCATGGCAGTCCAAGCACCTGCGCCGACCACCACGACGACGGTTGCCCCGACGACAACAACGGCCGCCCCAACCACGACCACTGCTGCACCGACGACCACCACCACTACACCACCCGTTACTTCGCCAAGTGCGGGCGCGCCGACCACCGACTCGCCAATCCCACTAACTGGCGCACTGGCGGCACCTCTTCGTTCCACATCGCCTTCGGCTCAGCTACCCCCGCCCGCACTACCTCGCACGACTCCACGTCCTGACGACCTCGGCATCGGTGACCAAGACTCGACCTCTGATGATGCTGACGATGACGACGTCACTCGTGACAACGTCGTGCCGATCAGCCCTCGCCCAGATCTCGAATTCCGGGAAGAGCGAGCCGACGTCCTGGTCGACGCGCTGACTCGAATCAACTGAGCTTGCTCGCCGCGATTAGCTGAGCAGCACCAGCTGCAAGAACGCGGCTCCCACGATGACGAGCAATAAAACGATGATCGTGAGGGTGACCATTGGTCGCATCTACGGCTTCTTTCCCAGCGTCACCGCGGTGCTTGACCCCGGGTTGGTCTCACCATCGACGGTGGTGATGCGAAGCTCATCGCTCGTTGAAATACCAAGGGTTTGAGCCGCTGATCCGCCGTTTACGGCCAGCGAGACCAGGCCGCTGGAATCGATGATCGCCCCAACTTCACCCGTGCCCAAATGTCGGTAGGCATCTCGACGCGCAATCGTATGGCGACGATCCCCGACGATCAGCGAGAACGGGTCACCCCATGACGCCAGGTCATCGGGACCGACGTTGAGTTGGACGTTCCCAAACACATCGATCCACAACGCCTCGACAATCAACTGTCCGTCTTCCTCTGCGATCACCGGAAGCAAACCTGGCGTTAGCGACGTGGGGTCGACGGGTTGGCCGAGCTCCATCAAGTCGACACCGAGTGCGAGATGCGCTGCAGCTGGAGCGAAGATATCTCGACCGTCAAAGGTCGACCCCAAACGCCCAAGTTGATACTCGGTATTTGTTAGCTCGACCGCTCGATCGGCTCCACCGACCATGGCTACCGCCGAGGCAAGCAAACCGTTGTCGGGTCCGACGAGCACAGAAATGCCCTGCCCGACCTCGACCGCGATAGCTCGACGCTCGGTGCCGACGCTGGGATCCACGACCGCGAGCACGACACCTGGGCACAAATAGTTTGCTGATCGAGCCAGCGCGAGTGCGCCTGCTCGGACGTCGTGAGCACGAATGCCATGGGTGAGATCGACTACGCCAACGTCAGGCGCGATCGAACGGATCACCGAGTGGACGACACCTACGAACTCGTCCTGATGCCCAAAGTCGGACAGGAACGAAATGGTCGAATAACGCACGATGTCGAGGGTACTGGAACTGCTCACAAGGCCGGGCCTACGCGGCCCGACCCTGCTAATGCAATTGGCGCCCTACGTGAACCTGGTGATTAGCCAGCCTCGGTATATCGATCACCGAGGTAACGGTCGACGTCGTCCGGGCGAAGCCGATACGACCGGCCGACACGAACAGCAGATAGTTCACCTGCTTTGATCAGTCGGTACACCGTCATTGTCGACACTCGCATCAGTTGTGCCACTTCTGCGACTGTCATAAATTGCCGACGTCCGTCGAGCTCGCTCACGAGGTAGGCCCCTTCTCCGCTTGCAAGAGTGAACTTATGCGAGTTTCGCGAGAACGCAAAAGCGGAGATCAAACTTCTCGACACATCGCGCAGAGTGCGCGAAATCGACCGCGGAACGCTCACCTCCGCTAGCTGACGCTGGGTCGATCAAATCCTCGGGTTAGGACTCGCCGAGTTCGCGCGATCGATCGACTGCCGCAGCCACGACCCGGTCCACTAGACCGACAAAATCAGACTCCGCGAACTGTGCCAAGCCTGCCGCTGTCGTACCGCCCGGCGAGGTGACATTCTCCCGAAGAATCGCTGGGTCCTCTCCCGACTCCACGAGCAACCGCGATGCCCCCAACAAGGTCTGACGGGTAAGCCGGTCGGCAACCTCGGGGCTGAGACCCTGGCCGATCGCGGCCGCAATGAGCGCCTCGGCGAGGTGGAAAACGTAGGCAGGACCCGAACCGCTCAATCCGGTGACCGCGTCAAGGTCTGATTCCGCGACTCGCTCCACTAGCCCGACTGCGGAAAGGATCGACTCTGCCCACTCCAGATCGTCGTCGGTGGCCGTGGGGCCGCCCGCAATAGCTGATGCCCCTTCGCCGACAAGGGCCGGAGTGTTCGGCATACAGCGAATCACACGCATGTCCGGGCCGGCCGTCTGCATCGACGCGATGGTGACACCAGCGGCTACACACAGAATTCGCTCCACACCATTGCTTGCAAGGTCGGCCACGACACCTTCGACGTACTGGGGCTTCACCGCGATCAGCGCATCGACGTTCGGATGAAGGGCGTCCCCAACAACGATTCCAGGGTGCGCTTCGGCGAGTTCGCTGCGGCGAGCGTCGGACGGTTCGACGATCCCGAGTTCACCGGGATCAGCCCAGTGGGACTCGATCAACCCTGCGAGCAATGCTTCGCCCATCTTCCCGCCACCAACGATCTGGAGTTTCATACCCCGAGCCTAGGGATTGGCGGAGTGCCGGAGTGTGAGGCCATCACTTCCCCAAGGACGACCCACACACCCGACGCCCCAGACCTTAGATTCAAATATATTGAAATGCAATTAAAACCTTAGAACGCTGAACTAGTCTTTCGCGGCACGATCCGTCATCCGAGATGCGAAGCCGAGATGGAGTGCGGCCTGGAATGACTGTTCGACGGTTTCGTAAATCTCGCCGAGAACCCGATCGAGCACCTCCGGGTCAACATGTCGGAGATCGATGCGGCCCTTCAGGAAGATCGAATCTTCCTCACCGATACAGAAGGCGACATCACGCAGGTTGCCGGTTCGACGAAGGAGTTGCTCAAAGAACGGCCCGTGGTTCTCTTCCGGTGCCGGCAACACATAGGACTCAACCCCAAGCGTGCGCTGGTCGAGCGTGAACCAGACCGAGTAGACGTCCTTGGCCTCGCCATGGACTCGCACGAACCATCGACCGTCGCGCTCCTCATCGGCCACGACTGCGGCCACAACAGGGTTGCTTTCTAACTCCTCGAACCATGCGAGGAGTTCCGCCCTCGCGGAATTGCGATCGTCGTCACTAGGAGGAGCAAGTGCGTCCATGCGTGAACAGTAGCCCTCGCTCAACGACCAACGACAACGAACGCCACCGGCACTTTGAGGTCTGACCCCACATGTTTGAACTGTTCGGGCGAATCGCTGCCTACTTCGATTAGCGACGTTCGTCGATCAATTCTTGGTAGACGCTGCGCAGCCGGCCGGCGAGCCCGGACCAGGGATAGCGACCAGCGAGCATCGCCGCCGCTTCCCCCATCGCGCTAGCTCGTTCGCCATCTCCAAGGATCGTGTCGATGGCGGTCGAATAGTCGGCGGGATCGCGACCCTCGATCAGGAATCCGGTCTCGCCATCTTGCACCAACGTGCGAAGCCCGCCCACGGCCGAGGCGACGACAGGGATCCCACAAGCCGCAGCCTCGAGCGCTACCAGCCCGAAGGACTCCGAGCGGCTCGGCATCAAAACAACATCAGCGGCCCGGTAGTAGGTGGATAGGGCGTAGTGCGGTTGGGGCGGCACAAAGGTGACTCGATCGTGAAGGCCCAATGTGTCGATGAGGCCACGGATCTTGTCGACCTCGGCGGCTCCCTTTTGTCCGGAAGCACCCCCGACGATCATGAGATGAGCCTCGTCGTTGGCCAGCCCGGCGAGCGCCTCCACGGCGACGTCCACACCCTTGAGGGGTTGAATGCGGCCGACGAACATCACGAGAGGGCCACCCTCGTAGTCGATCGCCTTTTGCGCACCCTCACGCGACCCTGGCGAAAAGAACGCCCGATCGACTCCGGGTGCCACGATCTCCACACGGTCGGGGTCGGCACCATAGAGGTCGATCAACTGTTGTTGCTCGACCTGGGCATTCGCGATCATCACGTCTGAACACGCGACCACCAGCGCTTCGGCATCCACGCGAGCCTGCGGTTCTTGATCGCCCATCTCGGCCTTAACACGGGCCAGGGTGTGGAACGTCGTCACGAGCGGAAGGTCGAGTTCGACAGCGAGTCGCTTCCCGACCACACCGGACAGCCAGTAGTTGGCGTGGAGCACATCTACGGGGTTCTCCTCGAACCAGTCGCGCATCCAATCAGCGAACTCCTCCACGATCGAGGGAAGCTCCTCCTTGGCGAGCTCAACCGGCCCCGCGGGAACGTGGATGACACGAAACCCCGGTTCCACTTCAACGATCGGATCGAGATCGTCGAGCCAGCGGCGAACAAACACGTCGCACGACAGCCCAGCTTGTGTCAGCGACGAAACAAATTCTCGAATGTAGACATTCATGCCGCCACTGTCGCCCGATCCTGGTTGGGTGAGTGGAGATGTGTGAAGCGAAATGATTCCAGCGCGCAGACGGCTCATAGCTCAGGGCGCCGCCGAGCGATGTCGAACATCGCCACCGTCGCCGCTGCGGAGACGTTGAGTGATGCCACCGCTCCTCGCATGGGAATCGAGACCAGGGTGTCGCAACGCTCGCTGGTTAAACGGGACAACCCTGCGCCCTCGGCCCCAAGTACGAGACAGATCGGTTGGTCAGCGAGGGCGAGGTCGTGGATTGATTGTGTGCCGCGCTCGTCGAGCCCCACGGTCCAGACCTCGTGCTTTTGTAGCAAGGTAATCGCTGCTGGCACGCCGCTGACACTCGCAATCGGTACGTGCTCGATAGCACCTGCCGCGGTCTTCGAGACCGTCGCGCTTACGCGAGCGGAGCGATGCTTGGGCAAGATCAGCCCGGTTATGCCCGCCGCATCCGCAGACCGGAAGATCGCGCCGAGATTGTGCGGATCGGTGACTCCATCGAGCATCACCAAGAACGGCGTCCCCTCGATATCGAGGAGATCCTCGATATCGACGATCGGAAGAGGTCCGGCTTCGGCGAGAACCCCTTGAGCGGACTCGGTATCGGAGAGCGAATAGAACGCGCCTTTTCCGACCTCGCGAATCGCTACCCGCTGATCCTCGGCCAGGATGACGATGTCTTCGAGGATGTCGGAGGAATCGAGTCCCGATTGCATGACGATCTCTCGCACCGGGCGGGTTCCAGCAATCAGGAGTTCGCGGACGGCCTGGCGACCTTCCACGCGATCGCCACCTGGGCCCTTGTGTCGACGACCCTCGCCGGCCGAGCCAGATGGGCCGTCTTCACGACGGTTGTGACTCTGCGTAGATGATGGCGACCTTCGCGAGTTCTGCCGCTGGCGGGGCTTGCCTCCGCCGTGCCCGCGTGACCGACCGCGTGCTTTGGCCATTGCTAGCCGGCCAGATCTACCGACCAGGAACCATCGGTAGAAAGCACCTGCACGATCGTGATTCCGGCCTGGGCGCTCGCCGATGCAGAGAACGGTGCTCGGTCTTGGCCTTGGAAGCGAACTTCGTTGACGAGGAGGTCTCGACCTTCCTGCGGCGATACACCGATCACTGCGAAGCTACCGAATCCATCCCAGGTCGCTTCGGCCGTTCCAAACGTGGCGACTGGATCGGTCACTCGATACACCTGGTTGCCCGAGCTGTTCGCGGTGGCTCGTCGGGTCTGCAAAGCGGCCGCGTCGACGACCGTGATCTCCCAAGCGCCGCCGCCGCTATCGACTTCGATGATTCGGGGCCGGTTCTTGAAGAGGAACGTTCCCTCATAGGTATCACCCACGTCGGCGTAGGTGGCGATCGGGTTTCCGTCGTTATCGAAGGCCTGAATACCCAAAGGGTCGAAGTTGCCTGAACCGTCGAGTTCGACCTTTGCGACGAAGTAGTTGTCGCACGCCGTTTCGGTAAAGCAATGCTGAGCGACCTGGAACGAGGCCGGGAAGGTCAGGCGGACAGCTGCGTCGCCCTCACCTCGGAAGCCTCGGGAGTTGCCTTCTTCGCAGGTCCGGATCCTGGTGTCGACCGTTTGCACGATGCAGGTATCTTCGCCGTTGTTGCCGCGGATGAGATCGGCACCTTGGTCACCCTGGACGTGATCGTTACCGGCCTTGCCGCTCATGTCGTCGATGCCCTGACCGCCACGAAGGAAATCGTTGCCGCGATTTCCAATAATGCGGTCCTCACCAGCATCTCCGAAGACGCGATCATCGCCGAGGTTGCCTCGCAGGAGGTCGTTGCCGTCGCCCCCGCAGATGATGTCATTGCCTCGTCGACCACGAATCTGATCATCGCCACCCAGCCCGACGATCACATCGTCGCCTTGGGTTCCGACGAGTATGTCGTCGCCACTGGTGCCAACGATGGTCGCAACTCGACCGTCGCATGTTTGTTGGGCTTGTGCTCCAACAGCGACGGGAGCGAGAAGTACCGCGATCATCGCTGCGATGATCAAGCTCATTTTGTAGCGCACCTGTAGACCTCCGAGAAATGCCTCTAGCCCCGCAAAAGTAGCGATATTAGTCGGCGAGATACAAAGCGTGGAACGAGGTTCACACCGAGGTAGAACCGAGACTACTCCTTGATTCGCAGCCGGTGGAGGAAGAACTGCACCCAAAACCCCACGGTTCCAGCCATATAGAGGGTGCCTAAACCCGCTCGCCCCCCGAGCACGATCCCGATGAAAAGAGCCGTCAGCTCGACGATTGTGCGCGCGACCGACACCCGTAGGCCACGGCGCTCAAGCGCGGTCATGACCCCGTCCCGTGGACCGGGGCCGAGACCCGAGCCGATGT
>CAZTDG010000012.1:0-15439 GCA_964612655.1 uncultured Acidimicrobiales bacterium
TTCCAGGACTTGACCGGCGACTTCGACCACTACGCCGACTACGTCCCCAGCCTCACCCACGACTTCCACGACCACGCCGACGACGTCCCCAGCGTTGTCTACGACTACCCCGACGACCTTCCCCGAAGTGCCAACGACGTCGACCATCATCGAGGCAGCGTCAACGGGCAAGCGGACAACTTTGCCGAGAACCTCGCCGCCTTTACCGAGCACGGGGCCAGCGACATCGGCAACAGACCCGGCAGCTCTAATGACCGTGCCAACAACGTCCCCGGCCGATCCGATGACTCGTGACCCAACGTCAACCACACCGCCCGCAAGGCGGCCGGCAAGGTTCATAGCCCCTCCGCCGACTCGATCTAACACGTGCACGACAGCTGCGGGTTCTTGGAGGGCAACATCGAGAGCTGCCTCTCCAGCATCGGCGAGCGCGCTGCCACGCCGCTCGTCCTCGCCCTCTTCCACAGAATCCTGCGGCGTCGCGTCTTGTGGTGTGGCATCTTGCGGGCTCTGACTCATGTCAGCACACTACGTGCCGGTGAGGCTCGACGACCCACGAGCGCCGAGGAGTGGGGATACGAGCGGCAGTCTCGGCGGGTACCAGCGCCATCGGTGAGCGAAGCTCGCGTAGCGAAGAGTGGGGATGTCGACCGGCAGTGTCGACGTGTAATTGTTTCCGGTTTGTTTCGCGTGTTTCACGAGTGTTTCGCCGGGGTGAACGTCGGCCCCCAGGGGTACGCGATGGGAATGTGATCCGGCACTCTTTGTTCAGGCGCCCCAGCGTTGTGGCGCCACCCAACATGAAAACGTCCCGCGATAGAGGACGGTAATTGCCTTTAGGAGGGCAGGAAAAACATGAAACGGAAACTTTTGGGTGGTGCAGCAATCACAGCCGCCATACTCGCAATCACCGCACCGGCAGGTGCGCAATCCACTGAAGGACTCGAGCGGGGTTCCGAGGGCGCTGAGCTCTTGAATACCGTCGTACTCGACAACATCTTCATCTTCTTCTGCGCCGTGCTGGTGCTCTTCATGCAGGCCGGTTTCGGCATGGTGGAGGCCGGCTTCACGCAGGCGAAGAACGCCGCCAACATCATGATGAAGAACCTCATGGACGTAAGCGTTGGCATGTTGATGTTCGGCCTTATCGGCTGGAACATTGCGTACCCGGGCTTTGATGGCGGATTCTTCGGAATCGGTTCCGGATCGATTGGCCCATTCGGTGTCGCTGGACTCGCCGACATCAACGTCGCTGACGTTGCCGACTACCCGCTGGCAGTACCTGTTGACTGGCTCTTCCAGGCAGCATTCGCCGCAACCGCAGCGACCATCGTTTCGGGCGCTGTTGCAGGCCGTACCCAGTTCAAGGGCTACTTGCTTTACTCGATCGTTCTAACCGCACTCATCTACCCAGTAGTTGTTAGCTGGCAGTGGGGCGGCGGCTGGCTTTCAGCGCTCGGCTTCGTTGACTTCGCAGGCGCAGGCCTCGTCCACATGACCGGCGGCTTCGCTGCTCTCGTCGGCGCTCTCTTCCTCGGCCCACGCATCGGCAAGTTCGGTCCGGACGGCAAGTCACGAACAATCAACGGCCACAGCATCCCACTTGCGGTGCTCGGCGTGTTCATCCTCTTCGTCGGCTGGTTCGGCTTCAACCCAGGCTCCCAGCTTCAGGCTGACCTCGCAGTTCCATACATCGCCGTGCAGACCGCACTCGCTGCTGCGTCCGGCGCAGCGGCTGCAATGCTCATCTCCTGGCTCGTCATGGGCAAGCCTGACGTCGGCATGGCTGGCAACGGTCTCCTCGCTGGCCTCGTAGCTATCTGCTCGGGTATCGGAAACTTCACCTCGGTCGGCACCCTGCTCACCGGCGCTATCGCTGGCACCATCGTGGTGCTCTCGATCCGTGCGGTTGAAGCTGCCAAGATCGACGATCCAGTGGGCGCCTTCTCGGTCCACGGCGTCTGCGGCTTCTGGGGTCTCATCGCTACTGGCCTCTTCGCAACTGCTGCTTCGCCAGTCGGTGGCGGCGAGGGCGCTGTCGAAGGCCTCCTGATGGGCGGTGGCGCAGGCCTCCTCGTCGATCAACTCATCGGCGGCATCGCCATTGCAGTCTTCGTAACCATCGCATCGAGCATCATGTTCGGCGGAATCAAGGCTGCTGGACTCCTTCGTGTTAGCGAAGAAGAAGAGCTTCAAGGCCTCGACCTCTCCGAGCACGGCATCCCGGGTTACGACCTCGGAGCACTCGACCTCGAGGCAAACACCACCGTCGTGAGCTAACTAGAAGTTCACCCCGAGACCACGAATCAGGCGGTTCGTTCTCGGGTCAGGCGGGAACTGGCCCGGTGATGTCCAAGCACTCCCACGCTTGCGACATCACCGGGCCTGACCCCTTTTGTTTCCGGCGTGTAAACGCCAGCGCACAGCGATGTAAACACATCGACCAAGACTTGGATTGGACCTCTGAACGGCGGCAATTTGTTTTCTGCCGGGGGCCGAGTCGGTCTCCGTGAAAGCTCACAAATCACAAACAAGGAGTGGGAGCCTTATGGATGCTGGCGATATTGCCTGGGTTTTAGTGGCCACGGCCATGGTCGTGTTTATGGTGCCGGGATTGGCACTGTTCTACGGCGGCATGGTCCGTTCGAAGAACGTCGGAAACATGTTGTTGATGAACATGGCTTGTGTGGCCATCGTTCCGATCTTGTGGGTGTTGTTCACCTACTCGCTCGGCAACAACCCCAACGAGGGAAAGACCGGGTTCTTCGGTGGTGAACTGATCGGCAACTTCGATCTTGCTGGCCTGTCTGGAGTCACCGGTGAGGAGTTGCTCTTCGTTGCCTTCCTGATGACGTTCGCCGCGATTACACCGGCACTCATCTCGGGCGCGGTTGCCGACCGTATGAAGTTCAGCTCGTGGGTGGTCTTCTCGATCATCTGGTCGATCGTCGTCTACACCCCGGTCACCTACTGGGTGTACACGGGTTGGCACACCGAACTACAGCCTCACGCACTCGACTTCGCCGGTGGTACGGCAATTCACATCAACGCCGGTATCGCAGCGCTCGTCCTCGCACTCGTGCTCGGCAAGCGCAAGGGACTCGGCACCGAAGACATGTCGCCGCACAACCTGTCGCTTCTCCTCATCGGTACCGCCGTCCTGTGGTTCGGTTGGTTCGGTTTCAACGCCGGTTCTGCTGGCGCTGCTGATGGCATCGCGATCCAAGCACTCATCAACACCTTCGTCGCTGGCGCTGCCGGCATCGTTGGTTGGGTGGGTATCGAATGGATTAAGGACCGCAAGGCCACAGTGCTCGGCACAGCTTCTGGCCTCGTCGGCGGCCTGGTCGCAATCACACCTGCCGCTGGGTTTGTTACGACCGCCAGCTCGATCATCTTCGGTCTTGTTGCGGGCTTTGTTTGCTACTTCGCTGTCAAGCTCAAGGATGCTCTCGGCTACGACGACTCGCTCGACGTTGTCGGCATTCACGGCGTCGGCGGTATCGTCGGCGGCCTTCTCCTCGGCCTCCTCTCAAGCCTCGAGGTCAACGAAGGCGGCGCTGCGGGCGGGCTCGACCTGCTGTTGAGCCAGATCATTGCGATGGGCTCGGTCATCCTCTACTCAGGCATCGTGACACTCCTGATCGCCCTCGCACTCAAGGCCACCATTGGCTTGCGTGTGAGTGAAGAAGAAGAGTTCGCTGGCCTCGACATCTCGATTCATGGTGAGGCCGTCTACGCCTCAGACCACGGTTCGGTCATCAACCTTTCGGAGTCGGCCGAGGCAGAAGCCCAAGCCGTTTCCTAATCAGGATTTAGCAGTTCATTCGAACGAACGGTGTGTGGATCAGGCTGCCTTTGCAGACTGGTTCACACGCCGTCGAATGGCCTTGCCTTGTGCGTAGAAGCCGCCGGCTCCTGCGCTTTCACACAACGCCAATAGACGTCGCAAGTCATCATCGTTGTCGACGCCCGTGTGAATCACATCGAAGCCCGAGCTCTCGGCGATGGCGTACAAGCCATTGACGATCGACAGGGCCCGGCTGTTTGTGCCGGAGTAGAGCAGGGAGCTGTGAAGCTTCACGCCATCGAAAGCCAGCGCATGAAGCGCACGCAGCGATGCCGGTCCGACACCGAAGTTGTCGAGCACGATAGATGCGCCAACATCGCTCAGTGCTGCGAGGTGGCGGCCCACGATCGCTGACGATCCGAGGATGGTCTCCTCGTCGACTTCCAAGATGAGATGATGATTTTCGCCGGACAGGCGTGCAACGATCCATTCGATCGAGGCCGGGTCAGCGAGGGTCGATGACGAGATGTTGAACCCGGTTCGGACCTTCTGTTCACGCCCTGCATTTTGTGCGAGGGCGAATTCCACAACGGCACGTTCGACGTCGTCGACTCGGCCGATCAGTTCGGCGAGCCCCATGAAGTCAGCGCGATCGATTTGGCCTCGGGTTGGGTGATTCCAAAGCACGTGGGCTTCAACGCCGACGACCGAACCTTCTGGCAGCTTGACGATCGGGTCGAAGGCGGTGGCCAATTGGTTCTCTGCCAGTGCGTCTACGAGTTGGCTGGCGAGTTCACGGCGGTCTTCGGACCGAGCGCGAATCACACCGTCGTAGATGGCGATTTCACTTGCGCCGTTTTCCTTGGCTGCAATGAGCGCCAATTCGGCGTGTTCGAGGAGCGCTGCGGTTCGCTCACCTCGGCTTCGGGTAGCAATACCGGTCGACGCGGTGGCGCGTACCGTGGATCCGCGCCAATCGATAGGTGATGCGATGGCATCCTGCAAGCGCATGGCTAGCGGCCCGGCTACTTCAACGAACAGGGTCGGACAAAAGATAGCGAAGGTGTCCATACCGACTCGGCTAACAACATCGCATGATCGCAGGGTGTCTCGAAGACGATCGGCGGTGCATCGAAGGACTTCGTCGCCAGCTTCGTGCCCGATGGTTTCTTTGATCGTGTCGAGCCCGTCGAGTCCGACCATCATGACGGTGGCGACCTCGGGGGCCGATGCCAGTTCCATGTCGAGGTAGTCGACGAAGCTGTCGCGGTCGATCGTGTCGGTGACACGGTCTTTGGAGCCCGAAGGCGCCATAAGAGGGGCATGAGAGGTACCACTGCGTCGGTCTGCGGAGGAAAGCGCAAGGTCGAGCACGGCGGCAAGAGTGTGAAGGGAATTTACTTCGGAGAACTCTGGAGCGAAGAAGGCATCAAGTTCCATCCCCGAGTGATCCATGGAGATCGTGAGTGCAGACTCTCCGGCAATCGAACCGCCGGTACCCAGTCGACGCTTACCTTCGCGCAGACGAAGACCGCCGATTTGGAGCGTGCTCACCGCCTGGGTGAGCACGTTATCTAGGTCAGTTCCCCCGAATGGCTTCAAAGCTTGGAGGATCCCCGACCAGCTTTCCGCGATGTTTTCGCTCATGTTTCCTCTTCTTCCCGCGCTGCTGCGAGCTCTCTGGTCTTGTCGGACGTTCTCTTTCAGAATCAAGGGGCTACGGATCCGGCCTTGACTATCGGGCGTCAATCTTCAAATCCCCACGACAGCTGCCGATATATCCATGTGCCGCGGGGCACAAGACTGACTACAGGACCGAGATGGACACGAGACTCAAATCGAGTGAGAACGGACCTCTGACGATCCTGCTGGCCGACGACGATCCCGACGACCGCTTGATGGCCGCCGATGCGCTGGCCGAAGCCCGGATTGCCAACCCTCTAGTCTGCGTCGAGGACGGCGAGGAGCTCCTCGCCTACCTGAACGGAACTGGGCAATACGCCGAAAACCAGCCCGCTCTTCCCGGGCTCATTCTGCTAGATCTCAACATGCCCCGAGTCGACGGTCGACAAGCGTTGTCAATGCTGAAGGCGGACCCGAAGCTCAGGCGCATTCCGGTGATTGTGCTGACCACCTCGGACTCCGATGAGGACATCATCACCACCTATGACCTCGGTGTGAACTCTTTCATCACCAAGCCGGTGAGCTTCAATCGCCTGGTCGATGTCATGAAGGGGCTCGGACACTACTGGCTCGAAATCGTGGCGCTGCCAGCGGCCTAGCCATGGACGACCCAACCGAGATAGCACTCCTACTCATCGAGGACGATGAGGACGACTACTTCTTGACGGTCGACACGCTCGAGAAGATCACACAGCGCAGCTTCGTCGTTACGTGGGCGGACAACGTCGAAACCGGCATGGCCGAACTCCGCAGCGGACGGCACGACATTTGCCTGGTCGACTACCGACTGGGCGCAATGACCGGCGTCGAACTGCTCGAATCATGTCGCGAAGCCCTCCGGGCGACGCCTGCGATCGTGCTGACTGGCGCTCACAGCATTGAAGTCGACGACGCAAGCTCTCGAGCAGGCGCGAGCGATTACCTCGTCAAGGGTGAGCTAACTCCTGCAAACTTGGAACGAGCTGTTCGCTATGTCCTGCAACGCAACGCCTCCGACGCTCGCATCGAATACTTAGCGTTCCATGACCCGCTCACGGACCTGCCCAACCGCCTCCTATTTAGTGATCGCGTTTCTCAGGCTTTGGCTCGAACCGCCCGCAGTGACAACGAGGTCTTCGTAATCTTCTTCGACCTCGACAACTTCAAAGACATCAACGACACCCGCGGCCACGCCGCCGGGGACTTGTTGCTAACCCAGGTGGCAAATCGCATTCGGGGCATCCTGCGCCCCAGTGACACACTCGCGCGGCTGGGCGGCGACGAATTCGGTATGTGCATCGAGGGCGCGCCGTCGCACGATCGCGCACACGAATTCATCGAACGAGTTCGACAGGTTCTGACACCGACGTTTGACATCGATGGCGGTGGATCGGTCACCGTCAGCGCAAGCTTTGGCATCGCCTCCACCAAGGAGACTTCCACCCAGCCAGACGAGCTTCTCCGAAATGCCGACATTGCAATGTATGAGGCGAAGCGAACCGGCAAAGACACCTTTGCCCACTACGAGCAATCAATGCATGAGAACCTCCAGCGACGGATCGCTCTTGAACACGATCTCCGCTCGGCGATCCGCAATGACGAGGTCAAGGTACATTTTCAGCCCTTCGTCGACCTACATCACGGATCGATCTCTGGGTTCGAGGCTCTTGCTCGTTGGACCCATAAGGACTTGGGCCCGCAAAGCCCAGAAGAATTCATTGATATCGCGGAGCGGTCTGGGCTCATTGTTGAACTCGGCGAGCTGGTTCTCCGTAAGGCGGCCCGAAGCGCAGTCAAATGGCGCGACGAATTCGGTTTCGATGGGTTCGTGAGCGTAAACGTCTCACCTCAACAGATCGCCCATTCCGACTTTGTGGACACGCTCGTTGACGTCCTCGATTCGACGACCATCCAACCCCAGAAGCTCGTCGTTGAATTTACCGAGTCGATCATGTCCGGCGATGTTGAGATGGTCGTTGGGGTTCTCGAGAAAATTCGCGAGCTGGGGACTGGTATTGCTCTGGACGATTTCGGAACGGGATATTCATCGCTGAGTAACGTGCACTTGCTCCCGATCTCGACGTTGAAGGTTGACCGCTCGTTCGTCATCCGCCACGAAGATGTCAAGGGGCTCTCCATGCTGAGGACCCTCGCGATCATGAGCTCTAGCTTGGGTCTCACGTCGATCGCCGAAGGCATCGAAACAACGCCGCAAATGGAATGCGTCCGATCACTCGGGTTCTCTATGGCGCAAGGATTTATCTTCTCCAAGGCCGTTCCCTGTGAAGACGTCGCCGACCTCCTCGACCATCGATATGAGTTGGGTTCGTAGGGATCATCACCGTGTCAACAGATCACCTTCTCAACAGCATTGATAACTTCGTCGGTGAGGATCTCGGCTCGCCCGAGGCGCGTTCAGCCATCGTGTCGTTCTGGTCTGAACAGACCGACATTCCACTCGTGTGCCACGAGCTCGATGGAACCATTGCCTACCTCAACAAGGCCAGTGCCCGGCTACTCAACCGGCCTCGACGCGAAATCCTCGAGCAGTCACTTAGCGAACATTTCGGAGACGAGTGGTTTGCCCAGCACCAGGAACTCGTCACCGCTGCCACCCCCGACCAACCGAGCTTCGAGACGAAGCTTCGGTTCGTGGTCGACGGCGAGGACCACCTATATCGAATCGATACCGAACTGCTCTATGGCTCCGATGGAGCGGTCCGCGTCGCATGTCTCACACTCATCGACATCACCGAGGACGATCAGGCCCACGCTGCGCTCCAGCGAGCGAACCAAGCGCTAAGCGAATCGAACCGAGACCTAGAAGAGTTCGCGTACGTTGCGTCCCACGACCTCCAAGAACCATTGCGAAAGATTCAAGCCTTCGGGGAGCGCTTGCGTGGCCGCCTTGACGATACCGACGACGAACGCGCTCTCGACTATCTCGACCGGATGCAGAACGCGTCTGGCCGAATGCAAGTTCTCATCTCCGACCTGCTCAGCTTCTCGCGAGTGACCACCACGGGACGCGAACTAAGCCCGGTACCCCTCCAGGAAGTAGTAGAGAGTGTTCTCCACGACCTCGAGGTTGCGGTGACGGAGGCGAACGCGACCGTGCACATCGGCACGTTGCCAACCATCGACGGGGATCGACCCCAGCTCCAGCAGCTACTGCAGAACTTGATCGGGAATGCACTGAAGTTCCGAAAGGACGACAGTGGTCTCGATATTTGGGTCGAAGCGGTTCTGATCGGTTCTCGGTGGCTTATCTCGATACGAGACACCGGGATCGGCTTTGACCAGGAATACGCCGAGAAGATCTTCACGGTCTTCCAGCGGCTGCACGGGCGATCCAGCTACGAGGGCACCGGGGTCGGCTTGGCCATTTGTCGAAAGATCGTTGAACGCCACGGCGGAACCATCCGGGCCCAGAGCGAAGAAGGTGACGGAGCGACGTTTCTTATCGATCTGCCTCGCGCGCTCCATGAGCTTCAAGCGGTCGCCTGAGGCCACGAAACCGCTGCGCCCTACTAAAGAACGGTAAATATCTAGGCCGAATGACGCAAATAACACCTGTTCGGTGATTTCAGGCCAGTGAGAGGCCGAATTACTCCCTATCGTGGAATCAGTACGCCCGTTTTGTTGTTCCGACTCGTTGGCAAGCAACGCCGAACCAAACGGGTGGGCCGCACACCGACAGTTTTCTGTCATTTGCGCGGTGTCACCGTCGAAGGAGTCCCCCCATGGCCAAGCAACGCACAACTTTCGCAAAGCTCCAGCGTGAGCGAGCCAAGGCCGCCAAAAAGGCGGAGAAGCAAGCGGCACGCATCGGGGCCTCCCGTGAGCCCAAGGTAGAAGAACCAACGCCGGAGATCCCCGATCCCGATCTCGACCTCGAATCCATGACGACCGTCGAGCGCCTCTTCGCTGGAAAGGGTCGCCTCTCAGCCCCTGAGCTCATGGCGATGACTGAGAAGATTCAGCGCATGCACCAGCTCGGCGAACTCGATGACGAAGAACTCGAAGACGCCAAGCTCGAACTGCTTGAGCGAATCGAGTAGCAGACCCAGAGTCCGACACCGCTGGCCCTACCGCAAGGTCAGTGCCATACCGTTGTAGCCGCTCGCGCTGGCGTTGCGACCTCAGTCAAGGGTGATTTGTACCGCAGATCGACCTTGTACGAACGGCTTGATCTTTTCAGCGATCACCTGCAAATGAACCGGGTGCTCTGCATAGGTTCGATACGCCGCTTCGTCGGCGAAATCTCCAACGATCGCCACAGTCGCATTTCCATCGGAGATCCCGATGTCTCTGCTGACGCTGTACGCCAGAAGTTCCGGAATCACCGAGGGAAGCCCGCCGAGTCCGGCCTCGATGGCGGCCAACTCTTCCTCGCCGGCAGCGTCAGTGAGGGACAAAAGCACGATGTGTCGAAGCATCTCGCCACACTAATCGACATCGGAGATACCGAGTTGTGCCCAGCCACTTCAACAAAATCGTGAATTAGTGACATATGCACTAGCGGATTTTACCGAGCTACTGTTACTCTGACCTTGATTCGAAAACGGCACTCTCCGTGAGATGCCGTACGGTCGTTGAGACCTTATGGGGTTCCGCCACCCCGTCTCAACGAGGCCTGCTCCGAGTTCCGCCGCTTTGGAGCAGGCCACTTTCGCGTTTTGGGGCAAGTGTCCGCGTGCGGTCGTGTGCTTATGCCGAGCGACGAGCTGGTGCAGGAGCTTCAACCGGACGTGAAGCATCCACATCGGGTACCGGACCAAAGCGCTGCTGAACCGATTCGAGCGTTGGTCCAGAGCCCTCGTTCTCCAAGCGATACACCGCCCACCCGTACCAAACCAAGAAGCCAAGACTCGCCACGGTAGGCACCCACATAGGAGCCCAAGCCCGTGCGATCACAAAGCCGAAGAGCGTGAAGGCCACCAGCGTCCCGATCACCTGGCGTCGCCGCAGCCGAGCCCTGGCGCGATTGTTGGGAGCCGACCATGGCGATGTTGGAGCAGCAGCAAAGGGATTCGGCGGCAGACCTAGGTTGGATCCTGAGACGTAGCGGTCACGTCCCCACGCCCAAAACCACCCCGCCCAGCCGAGAGCGATCACCAAAACTGTAAGGAAAAGCATGCGGTTGCGGACTCACCAAGGTTGACGGGAACGTCAAACGCTACCCGGGGTTACCGCCTATGCCGACGGCTGCTCGCGGTGATACTTGCCACTCTTTCCGCCCGTCTTTTCCCACAGCGCAACCTCGCCGATGACCATCGACTTGTCGAGTGATTTACACATGTCGTAGACCGCAAGTGCGGCGACCGAACACCCGGTCAGCGCCTCCATTTCGACCCCCGTCCGCCCCACGGTTTCAACGGTCGTTTCGATGTCGATGTGGTCATCGCCGATGTCGAAATTCACCGATACCGATCCGATCAGCAACGGGTGACACAGCGGAATCAAATCCGACGTGCGCTTCGCAGCTTGAATCCCCGCTACGCGGGCAACACTGAGCACGTCACCTTTGGCGATCGCTCCACGGGCGACCGCCGACGCTGTTTCCTGGGTCATCGACACCCGGGCACGCGCGATCGCTCGTCGATGGGTTGGCTCTTTGGGCGTGACGTCGACCATGCGAGCTCGCCCTTGCGCGTCAAGGTGGGTGAATCCACCGTGTTCGGACATATCAGCCTCCGATTTGGCTCATGTTGCGCTTCGGACGAATGAAGTGGACGGTGTCGATACCGTGCCCAGCCCATTTGTCGTGCACTGCGCCTTCAATGACTCCGGCGATCTCATCGTCGGTGGCACCAGCGCGCAGCGTATCTCGAAGGTTGTAGTCGTTCACCGCAAAGAGGCAGTTGCGGAACTGCCCGTCGGCGGTGAGGCGAATCCTGTCGCAGGTATCGCAGAACTTCTCGGTGACGGTCGCGATGACGCCGACTTCGCCCTTGCCGTCCTTGTAGCGATACTTCGTTGCGGGTGCCGAGGTTCGCGCAACCGGCTCTATGGGGTACACGTCGTCGATGGTCTTGATGACATCGGCGAGTGGCACCACCCGGTCTTGGCCCCAGACCTCGTCGGCGTCGAGAGGCATGAACTCGATGAAGCGCACGACGACGCCCTTTTCACGGCCGAACTCTGCGAAGTCGACGATCTCGTCCTCGTTGATGCCGTTCATCAAGACGCAGTTGATCTTGACCGGATCAAACCCCGCCTCGATCGCTGCGTCGATACCTTCCAGCACACGATCGAGTTCGTCGCGACGGGTCAGCTCAATGAAGCGATCTCGGTCGAGTGAGTCGAGGCTGATGTTGAGACGTTGCAGTCCGGCGGCCTTGAGCTTTGGCGCCAACGACGGCAGTGTCACACCGTTGGTGGTCATCGCAAGATCGACGCCGAGCCCTGAAAGCCGTTGCACGAGATCGGGCAGCTTGGCACGGAGAGTCGGTTCGCCACCCGTGAGTCGAATGCTGTCGACGCCGTAGCGCTTCACCAACAGTCCAGCGATTCGCTCAATCTCTTCGAAGGTCAGGATCTGTTCGCGAGGCATCCAGGTCATATCTTCTGGCATGCAGTACTGGCATCGGAAGTTGCAGCGATCGGTCACGGCGATTCGGAGATCGCGGTGCACCCGCCCGAAGGTATCGATCAGCTCCATCCATCAAGACTACGAGATGGCCCGTCATTACCGAAAGCCCGAACCATGATCGGAGGAGAGTTTCTCTAATTGTCACGGGGTCTGGCGAGTACGATTGGGGCGATGATTCCTCTCGAAGAAGCCCGCGCGTACGTGTTGTCCAAGTGCAGCCCGCTGAGCCCGACCACGATCCCGATCGACGACGCTCACGGCCTGGTGATCGCCCAAGACATCGCTGCCAAGGGCCCAATACCTCCCTTCGACAACACCGCCATGGACGGATTCGCAATCCGCAGTGAGGATCTTGCCGATGCACCGGTGACCCTTGACATGATCGGAACCATCGCTGCGGGCGCAGCGCCGGACATGACCGTCGAAGCTGGCCAAGCGGTACGCATCATGACCGGCGCACCGATCCCTCCGGGAGCCGACGCTGTAGTTATGGTCGAATTGACCACCATGGCCGACGACCTGTCGTCGGTTGATGTGGCCGAATCCGTTCCGGTCGGCAACCACATCCGGCCGACCGGCGACGATGTAAAAGCTGGCGACGTCGTCTTCACCGCTGGAACAGCACTCAGCCCCGCTCACCTCGGCGTGTGCACATCGATCGGCGTCTACGAGGTGTCGACGTATCGCAGGCCCAGGATCGGTGTGATCTCGACCGGCGACGAACTCGTCGATGAGCCTCGACCGCTCCAAATGGGCGAGATCCACGACTCCAACCGCCACACGCTCCTTGCCCTCGTGAATGCGATGGGCGCCGACGGCGTAGACCTCGGACTAATCGTGGATGACGAGGACCAAATTCGATCGGCGCTGTCTGCCGCCGCAGAGCAATGCGACGCGGTCATCACCAGCGGCGGGGTCTCCATGGGTGACTTCGACTACGTCAAGAAGGTCCTCACCGAGATCGGCGATATGCGCTGGATGCAGGTGGCGATCAAGCCAGCAAAGCCGTTGGCGTTCGGAACGGTCGGCGACACCCCGATCTTTGGACTCCCGGGAAACCCCGTCTCATCGATGGTGTCGTTCGAGCTGTTCGCGCGACCGGGCATCCGGGCGATGATGGGCAACGACCAACCGGTCATCACGCCCGTGCGCGGCGTTGCCGGCGCAGACCTCCACCGACGCCCCGACGGCAAGACGCACTTCGCTCGGGTACACACCGAGCTGACCGCCGACGGACGCTATTCAGCAGCGTTCTCCGGTGGTCAGGGTTCCCATCAGCTTTCAGCGATGGCCGCTGCAAACGCGCTTGCGATCGTCCCCGACGGGGACGGCATCTCCGCCGGTGAGGACGTCGATCTACTTCTGCTCTAGCGCCTCTGCGGCACCGGCGATTACTTGTCGAGGATGTCGTTGAGCAACGCTCGGAACGGCTCTCCGAGCTCTGGGTGCTGCAACCCAAGCTCTACCTGAGCGCGGAGGAAGTCGAGCTTTTGACCCGCATCCCAGCTGCCCCGGTTATCGATGATGCCGTGGAGTCCTGACCCTGAGGCGATTGTCGCCATCGCGTCGGTGAGTTGGATCTCGCCACCGACACCAGGCTTGGTGGTGTGCAGATGCTCAAAGATCTCGGCGGTGAAGAGGTAGCGACCCATCACTGCGAGGTTCGATGGAGCGTCCTTGGCGTCAGGCTTCTCCACGATGTGTGGGATCTTGACCAGGCCGTCACGGACTGGTTCCGAGGCGGCGCAACCGTACGAGCTGATTTCTTCTTCAGGCACTTCGCGCAGCGCTACTACCGAGCTGCCGGTTTCTTCATAGGCGGAGACCATGGAGGCGACCGTCTCGCCACGAGCGGTCATCAGCTCGTCTGGCAGCAGCACAACGAAGGGCTCATCGCCGACGTGTTGTTCTGCCATCAATACCGCGTGACCTAACCCGAGGGGTTCTCCCTGACGAGTGAAGTGGAACTTCGCCATGTTCGCGATCGAAATGACTTCTTCGAGGGGGCCGGTCTTGCCCTTGCGCTCGAGCAGCGTCTCGAGTTCAAAGTTGCGATCGAAATGATCCTCGAGCGCCTTCTTTGCCGTGCCGGTGATGATGAGAATGTCTTCGATGCCAGCGGCAACTGCTTCCTCGACCACGTACTGGATTGCCGGCTTGTCGACGATCGTCAACATCTCTTTGGGCTGGGCTTTGGTAGCCGGAAGGAATCGCGTGCCTAGACCCGCCGCCGGGATCACTGCTTTACGGACCGTCGTCATTACTCTTCTCCACGTTCTGTTGCCCCGCATATACCGCATCGGTATGCACAGAGAAATCTAAAGCCGCTTCTCGACGATTGGGTGGAGGCTCAGCTCACTGTTAGTTCTTGGCCAGAGATTAGGCGGCCGATATTGGAACGGTGCCTAATGAAGATGAGCGCCGCTACCAAGACCGCGGCCGCGACCTCCACCAGGAAGTCATGAGTGAAAGCGACTCCCACGGCGAGGAACGCCGCCATCACCAGTGAGCCGAGCGAGACTCGCTTGGTGAGCTTGACCACAACTACGAACGTGGCGATCAGCGCGAGTGCAAGGGGCGGATAGAGCACCAGTGCTCCTCCGCCCGCCGTGGCTACGCCTTTGCCACCGCTTCGCCAACGACCGATTGGGATGACATGGCCAATGGTGGCCGCAGCCCAGGTCACCGCTGCCCACGGACGGCCAGCGATGAGCAGTGCGGTAATGACCGGCAGTGCGCCCTTTAGGAGGTCGACCACCATGGTGAGCACGCCGAACAGCTTTCCGGAAGTGCGCCATACGTTGGTCGCGCCCGGATTTCCCGAACCCTCTTTGTTGTGGTCGTGGCCAGACAACCTGCCGACGATGCTCGCGGTCGGGAAAGACCCCGAGAAATACGCTGCAATTACGATCGCCAATCCGGCCAAACTTACCGACACAAGGCCATGGTAGGTCACAGATCACAAGGAACACTCGGCGCGAGGTTGTAGTTGACCCGATCTGGCCTCAATACTCACATAGTTCGTATCGTGAGCGAAAGGCACACGCGGCAATGCCGACCTACCAATACCGTTGCAAGCAGTGCGGTGAAGAGTTCGAGAAAGTCCAATCCTTCAGCGACGACTCGATCCCAAAGTGCCCGGGCTGTGGAACTCGTTCGAAGAAGAACGTGACCAAAGTATTCGGCAAGGTCGGCATCGCCTTCAAGGGCAGCGGCTTCTACAAGAACGACAGCGCCCCGAGCTCCAAGAGCTCCTCATCGAAGGACTCATCTAGCTCGTCGTCCAAGAGCGATTCATCGAAAAAGAGCGACTCCTCCTCAAAGAAGGATTCGTCGAGTTCTTCTACGTCGAAATCGGACTCGTAATCGGCTGGTTTCAGGTCCCTACGCTG
>CAZTDG010000012.1:15539-32407 GCA_964612655.1 uncultured Acidimicrobiales bacterium
CGTCGCCGACGGCGTCTTGTCGCTCCTGCACGAGATCTCGACGGCGAAGCACATCACCAACATGTAGCTGTGCCGCTACGTGCGAATCGTCGAAGGCCTCGACGCGAATCGAGTCATCGGGAACGGCGACCACCGGCAACCATTCAAATCGAATGTGTTCCCCGGTGATCACCTCGCCAACTGCGCGACCCTCAGCGACCACGGCCACCTCAACCAGAGTCCCCCAACGCGTTTGTTCATCGCTCAGCGCAGCTCTATTCGAGACACCAACTCCAACAACAATGGCGAGCAATCCAACCATCGCCCCACGGCGAAGCAGTCTCTTACGGCCGATTAGCGAACGCAGCCGTGCAATACGAAGCCGTAGTGCAAACGGAAGCCAACGCCACGGCTGTACGGCACGCCGCACTCCAGGAACGACAAAGCGGTCCAACATGAGAATTTCCCTATGACCACCGTCGTGGTCTCACAGTGATGGCCCAGACCGGGCGAAAGAGGGAAGTTGGCTCACCTTACCCGTGCCACCAAACGGGCGCCACCAAGAAATCTGTGGATCCACAGCGGACACTGGTCATGCCCAGCATCCACAGAAAACCTAGGGGCTAGCTGATGACGCCGGCGGCTAGGAGGATGAACGCGAGGATGCCGATGGCGACTCGATACCAGCCAAAGACTTCAAAGCCTTTGTCGTTGAGCCACGAGACCATCCACTTCACTGCACCCATCGCGGAAACGAACGCTACGACGAGGCCGATGAGTGGCGTGGTGATACCGAAGGTGTCGACGAGCTCAGCGCCGCCTTGCAAGCCTTCGAGCGCAGTCGCTGCCGTCAGTGTGATCAGCCCCAGCAGGAAGCTGAACTCAACCGCTGCACGCAATGACAGCCCGATGAGAACAGCGCCGATGATCGTGATCATGGAACGGCTTACGCCGGGCCAGATGGCGATCGCTTGAATCAGACCGATGACCACGGCGTTCTGCCAGGTCAAGGTGCCGAGCTCTTTGGTGGTGCGATCAAACCAGCCCGTGCGGCTCAGAATCAAAATGCCGATCCCACCGACGAGCCATGCCCCAGCGATTGGCGGTACGCCGAAGAATCGTTCACGAATGATGTCCTGCAAGCTGAGGCCAATAACAGCGGTGAAGGTGAAAGCGATGATCACGGCGATCAGGATGCGACGTCCCTCTTCGCTTCGTCCGAGTAAGCCGTCGATCATCTGGCGAATACGTTCCTGATACAAGAACAGCACCGCAATGATCGCACCGACCTGGATACAGATCGCATAGGTCTCGATCGCCGCTTCACTGGCCTCGGTTTCGTTCAGGCCGAGCAGCTCGTTGGTCACCAACAAGTGGCCGGTCGAGGAGACCGGGAGGTACTCGGTGAGACCCTCGACGAGTCCCAGGATGATCGCCTGCAATACCGACAGTTCGATCATGGCGCCATCCGCGCCTTGGAACGCAGCAGCTGGAGTTGCGGCCATCAGCCAGATAGCCAAGGCGCCACCGAGAACAAGCGGTGCGCGCCGGATGAGCGAAGACATAGTTTCCTTTTCGGTCCGAAGGACGCAAGAGTAAGGCCGCCAGAAGTGAAACGGTTGAACCTCGAAGGTAAGTCTTGCCGCCGAAAAGACGGCGAAAGGTGATGCTTAGGCGCCGCTGAGCGAAACGTCGCCGATAGCGAGCGAAACCGCTCCCGCGCCACCGGGCTGCCACTCGGTGTCCGCGCCAACGGCGACAATGTCCGTGAGCATCTTTTGCACCGTTGAGGCGATCGTCGCTTCCCGGAAAGGTTCAGCGAGTTCACCGTTGCGGATCATCAGCCCTTCGGCACCGGCGGAGAAATCGCCGCTGATCGCGTTGACGCCCGAGTGCAGGCCGCTCATTCCGGTAACCAGCACGCCACGATCGACCGACGAGATGATGCTCTCCAGGTCGCCGTCTCCGGGCGCCATCACCACAGCGTGTGGCCCAACACCTGGGGTCGATGCGAATCCACGCTGGGCGTTGGCCGTCGTACCCTCGCCGCTTCGGCGTCCGGTGTAGGTGTTGTGCAAGAAGCCCTGAAGCACGCCAGCCTCGATAAGCGAGTGCGCACGACATGTCTGACCCTCGGCATCGACCGAAGTGGCTCCGAAGGATTCCGGGTTGGTCGGATCGTCGGTCACGGTGAGGAGCTCTGAACCGATCACCTCGCCGACACGATCGAGGAACGGGGTACGTCCCTTAATCACGCGGCCACCGTTGAGCATGCCCACGGCGATGCCGATGATCGTGATCGCCATACGAGGTTCGAGGACGAGGGTGAGCTTCTCGGACTGCGGTTGGGTCGCGCCGAGCAACCGGGTGACCCGGTGGACAGCGTCGCCGACGGCCTTGTCGAGCGACAGGTCGCCCGGCCCGAAGTTCACGTCGTACCCGCCAGCAATCTGTGTTTCATCCCCGTCCTTGGCGAGCGCCTGAACCGAAATCGATGCACCGGTGCCTCGATCGGTAGCCCGGATGCCGGTGGAAGTGGACAACGCCATCTCCGCACTTGAGTCCGAGTACGCCGCGACACGGATACCGGTAACACGAGGGTCAGCGGCCAGTGTTTGAGCTTCCAAGTCGAGGGCGAGTTGGACCTTGTCCTCGGTGGCCATCGTGGCAACCCCGTCATCCCAATGATCGTGGATGATCGGCGTGGCGTCGTCGGGTTCGCTGAGCGCCACCCATTCGTCAGGCTCAGAAAAGGTCAGGTTGTCACGGGCCTCGGCCAACGTTTCGGCGATCACGTCGTCGTCGAGCGAGCCTGCATAGGCAAACCCGACCCGACCGTCACGGATCACTCGAATCCCGATGCCAGCGGAGCTCGCGGACGTGAAGGCCTCGACCTCGCCCCCGTAGGCCTTTACCTCCGTAGAGGTCCCGCGGGAGGCGTAGGCCTCGAGCTGTTCGCCTGCTTCGGCCTTGTTAACCACTTCTTCTGTGATCTTTTGCAGTTCACTCACGTCTTGAGCCTACGATCTCTCTATGTCTTGGTGGTTGTGGGTGCTTATTGGGTTGGGCGTGTTCTTCGGCATCGTTGCGATTCACGACGTTACCCAGCGCAAACATGCCATCTTGCGCAACTTCCCCATAATCGGACACCTCCGCTACCTCATTGAGAAGGTAGGCCCGGAACTGCGCCAGTACATCGTCGCTGACAACGACGAAGAGCTGCCCTTCAGCCGTGATCAGCGACGTTTCGTCTATGCATCGGCGAAACAGCAGAACGCTTACTTCGGGTTCGGTACCGACAACGACCTCACCAAACCGGGTTACATCGTGTTCCGCCACGCAGCGTTTCCCCACGATCCTCCCGCCGAGGACATGGCTGACGTGCTCCCGATGCGCAAAGTGCTCGGTGAACGCCACAATCGAAGCAAGGCATTCCAGCCCCAGTCCGCGATCTATGTCTCCGCGATGTCGTTCGGTTCGCTGTCGGCACAAGCGGTCGAGTCACTCAATCGAGGGTCGGAGATTTCGGGTTGTCTTCACAACACCGGTGAGGGCGGGATCAGCGCCCACCACCGCCACGGTGCCGGGCTCATCTTGCAGCTAGGTACCGGATACTTCGGTGCCCGCAACCCCGATGGCTCCTTCTCGATGGACCGTCTGGTCGCCTCGATCGACACCGCGAACGTCAAGGCCATCGAACTCAAGCTGAGCCAAGGGGCTAAGCCCGGTCTCGGTGGCGTGCTGCCCGGCAAGAAAGTGACCGAAGAGATCGCAGACGCCCGAGGGGTCGAGGTCGGTGTCACGGTTCTGAGCCCCACCCGCCATCGCGCGTTTACGTCCGTCAATGGCCTCGTCGACTTTTGCGAAGAGATCGCTGCAGCCACCGGGCTGCCGGTCGGCATCAAATCAGCCGTGGGCATCAAGTCGTTCTGGACCGAACTGGCCGAGCGCATGACCGAAACGGGCAAAGGGCCAGATTTCATCAACGTCGACGGCGGCGAAGGTGGCACCGGGGCCGCGCCGCTCCCCTTCAGCGACCACATGGCCCTGCCGTTCCGACAAGGCTTCGCCGAGGTGTATTCGGCGTTCGCTAGCCAAGGCATCCACGAACAGGTGGTGTTCTTCGGCGCAGGAAAGCTCGGGCTGCCCACCGAGGCGATGGTCGCCATGTCGATGGGAGTCGATGGCATCGGCGTTGCGCGTGAGGCGATGCTCGCCATTGGTTGCGTGCAAGCCCAAAAGTGCCATGACGGCCACTGCCCCACCGGCGTCGCTACACAGAATCGTTGGCTCACTCGTGGTCTCGACCCGACCAACAAGTCCGTTCGCTTTGCGAACTATGCAGCCGAGCTACGCCATGAACTCATCCGGCTCTCAAATGCCATGGGCGTCGACCACCCGAGCCTCGTGCACCCCTCGCAGGTCGAACTACAAATCGACAGGGATCACACCCGGCCGGTGCGAGACATCTTTGGTTATGACCCCGACTGGTTCGGACCCCGACCCAACTAGCGGCCGCGCTGTCTCCGTCCGAGCGGAGCATCACGCCCCAGGACGAGAGACGACGCGAGCGCCGTCCAGCCCGTCTGGTGGCTGGCCCCTAGGCCACGGCCGGTATCGCCGTGGAAGTACTCGTGAAACAGGATCCGGTCGTGCCACGGGCCGCCAGCGGCGTAGTTCGGATGCTTGGGCATCGACGGGCGAGTCCCATCTTCGCCAGCCTCAAACAGCGAGAGCAATCGATTACTGAGTTCATCGGCGACCTGGCCGACGCTGAGCTTGACCCCTGACCCCTTCGGGAACTCGACCTTCAGTGAGCCACCGGCCCAGAAATCGAACCGTCGAAGCGACTCGATCAGCAGATAATTCAGCGGGAACCATACCGGGCCTCGCCAGTTCGAATTTCCACCGAACAGCGAGGTCTCCGATTCGCCCGGCTCGTAACCGACACTGAAGTGTTGACCGTCGACTTCCATCGAGAAGGGCTTCTCCTCGTGGACCTTGGAGAGCCCGCGAAGGCCGTGGTCCGACAAGAAGTCGTCTTCGGAAAGGATGGACTCGAGCAGGCTGACAAGACGCTCCGGGCTTACCAGCGACAGCAGCATGTCGCCGTTGTCGTTCATGTGCATGTGCGACGCAAAATGCGATCGGTTCTTCTGGAACCAGTTCAGGTGGCTATGAAAGACACCGCATCGGTCGAGCCCACCCGCGGACACGATTCGGGTAGCAAAGATTGGGATCAGCCCGACCATCGACCGAACCGAGATGGGGATGGAGCGGTCGGGCAGAAGGAGCCGGTCGTAGTAGAAGCTGTCCGCCTTGTTCCACATCTGACAGTCGTCGGCTGCGGTGGCGATATAGGCGAAGTGGCGAGCAAACTTCGACGCCAAGTCCTCATAGGACGGGCTCTCCGCGGTGAGCCGGAGAGCCATGTCGAGCAGGTCGAGCGAATACATCGCCATCCACCCGGTGGCGTCAGCTTGCTCGAGGCGACCTACGCCGAGACCCTCGGAGCGGTTGAACGGTCCGATGTTGTCGAGGCCGAGGAAACCGCCATCGAAGAGGTTATTGCCATCGACGTCGCGCCGGTTCACCCACCACGTGAAATTGAGCAACAGCTTGTGCAGCATTCGCTCGAGAAAGTGCGTGTCCCAACCGCCGTCGAGTTCGAACACTCGCAGCGCCGCCCAGGCATGGACGGGCGGATTGACGTCGCCGAAGCTCCACTCATAGGCGGGCAGCTGCCCATTGGGGTGCTGATACCACTCTCGTCCGAGCAGAATCAGCTGCTCCTTGGCGAACGTTGGATCGACCGCGGTGTAGGGCAGACAGTGAAACGCAGTGTCCCACGCTGCGTACCAGGGGTATTCCCACGGGTCGGGCATCGGAATGACGTCAGCGTTGTCCAGGTGATCCCAGTCGTGGTTTCGCCCCGACTTTCGCTCCTCTGGCGGCGGCGAGGACGAGGGGTCACCCTCGAGCCATTTGGAAATATCGAAATGGTAAAACTGCTTGGAAAAGAGCAGACCCGCAAGTGCTTGACGTGCGATCTGTGCTCGTTCCTGTGGGGTATCTGGCGGTAGCCGTTCGAAATAGTAGGTATCGGCTTCAGCGCGGCGCGCCTCAAAGAGGCTCGCCACCTCATCGGCATCAACCGGGCGTGCCTCGGGTGCGAGACGAACGGCTATGCGGCGGCTCTCGCCCGCCGGTACGGCGAGCTGGAACCAAAGCGCCCCCTTGGTTCCGACACCTTCAGGGTTCACCGTGTCGCTGCCATTCACGACATGGTCGTTGATCCCGTCCTTGGGATAGGGCGTGCGTGCCTCGCCATTCTTTACACGAGGCCGGTTGGTCTCGTTCTCACATACCAACGGGGTTGCACCCTCGGAAGCGGTGAGTTCGAGGCGTCCGAACTCTTCGGACTCCAAGACGAAACCGCCGTGTTCGGCTACGTGCAGTTGGGGCTTCGCCTTGCCGGTGTCCCACGTCCACTGGTTCCGGAACCAGGCCGTCGGCAGAACGTGTAATACGTCGTCTTCGCTCGAGTGGTTCGTGACCTCAACTTCAACGACGAGATCGTCGGGGGTGTGCTTGGCGTGACGGACATGAATGTCCCACCAACCCTCTTCGAAGATGTCGGTGTCGATCAGTTCGTACTCGCGATCGGCATAGGACAGCTCCATGTTCTGCGCCCGGAGCTGATGGTAGGGAAATTCCATTCGCGGGTAGGCATATGCGGAGTGCCCCCACGCGTGGCTTGGCAGCGCATCGAGGTACCACCACTCTTCCTTGGCGTCTTCCGCGTGGTTGCCTTCGTGTCCGTTGAGCCCGAAGAGTCGTTCCTTGAAGTGGTTGTCGCGGCCGTTCCAGAACGACATCGCGAGGCACCAGACCTGGTCTCGGTCCGAGAAGCCGAACATGCCGTCTTCGTTCCACCGATAGGCCCGCGACCGGGCGTGGTCATAGGGGAAATAGCTCCAGGCGTCGCCCGATGCGCTGTAGTCCTCGCGCACGGTCCCCCACGCCCGTTCGGCAACGTACGGGCCCCAATTGGCCCAAGCGTCGTAGTCGTCGAGAAGGCGCTGCTCTTCGGCAGTTGTCATGAGGAGTCGGCTCCGGGGTCGATCGCGTCCAACCGTAGCATCGCGTCATTGCTCACCAGACAGCTATGCCGGGTTGATTTCGCAATTGGTTAGCTAATTAATTAGCCAAACGCGATGCTCGCGGGAGCGACCGAGTTCTCCGACATCGAATTGGGGTCGGCTCCGGCTGATTCGGGCTCGCCGCACGTCTGCAACATGTCGTCGAGTGCCGCAGCTTCAGCATCGGTGACGGTGAGTTCCCAACGGGCCTTTACCGCTACCCAATCGACGGCATAAGCGCACCAGGTGTTGCGGTTGCTCGGACGCCAAGCATCTGGGCCCTGAGCTCGTGGATTGTGTCCGCCTTCGGCGGCGACGATGTGCAACGTGGGTGGATGTTCGATGTCTGCGAGATACGCCTGGCGGGTATCGAGGGTCCAATCGGCTCCACCCGACAGCTGCACGTTCTCGACTGGAACGATCGGCAACACTTGGACATCGATCACGCTGTCGAATGTGGATCCGAGATACCGGTCGTTCCACAGTCCGCCATCGGCAACGCATTGAAGCTGGTCGGCCCAGGTCACGGGGACAGCGCTGCGCGACGCCAACACCCGCTCGGAGATATCGAGGCAATCGGTCGCCTCAGGGACCCAAAGACCTGCATCGAACCCGGCGAAGGTCGCTTCGTCGTTCCCCTGGTCGCGGCGGTTGAGGCCGTCGAGTTGTTCGCGTGCGATACCAGGAGCTTCAACAGCGAGCGCACGACGGCGGGCGAGGACAGCCTGGCCATCCTCAGCGGCGTAAATGACCTCAGCTTCATCGGCGACGACTTCGCCCGTACCAGAAGCGCCGGCCTGGGTAATGAGAACAAGGGCAACGATCAGCAATAGGGCCGCGCCGCTGAGAGCTCCGACCACGGTGAGCATCGCGCGTCGATCGGCGCGGGCTTGGCGAGAGAGACGCTTCTTCTTTTCGTCTGCAGGGCGCGCTTCGTCAGCCGAAGCCGCAGCTGATCGCGTTCGCGGTGCGTCTAGAGGCTCAGGCCCGGACCACACACCCTCGTCATCGCGTTCCCACCCAGCAAAGGGAGGCGTGTCTTCGGGCCATTCCTCTGGTGGACGCCACGCACCGGCGCCGTCCATCCACCAGCCCGCGCCAGCGCGGCTATTCGCTTTCTTGGGAAGTTCCCCTTGTACAGCCATAAGTCTCCGCTGAACGTCCGCCTGGAGTCAACAATCATTCCGCCCCTGAGGCAGGGTTGCCTCGGGAGGTTGCAGTATTTCACGACTACGTAACTAGAACAAAATCTGTTTATAAAGGCCTCACATTGAGTGTCTTCATGGCGGCTCCAGCCGACGTTCCGTCGACATTTCGACCGTTATGCGACTGACGTCACGCTCGGCGCGATGATTTGTTCCTACCTTTAGCCACACTGTTCGGGTGAGTCACGCAGTTGATCCCGGCCAATTGGCAGAAGTTGCGGCCCCCTACGGTGAAACTCCGTTCCTGCTCTACGCCACCGAGCGTGGTTCAGCGCGAGCCAATCATGTTCGTGCGGTGCCCCAACCGGGAAGTGCAGAGGTACTCATCACCGGCTTTGGTCGCGGGGTTCTGAACGCCATAGAACGCGACGCCATGTTGAGCCTGCTGTGGCCAAGCCCGACCGAAGGGGAACTCAGCTTGATCGCTGACGGAACCGGTGAAATGACCGACGAACACAATTTGGTCCTGACCGTTACCTCGGCGGTACTGCACCGACCAGCACCGAGTGGTGGAGGCAGCGCCACGTGTTGAACCGCCGTGTAATCGCGGCGGGACTCATCATTACGCAGCTTGCGCTCAGCTGTTCAAGCAATGACCGAGCCGCTAGCCCGCCGTCGACGGTCGCCAACGCCGACGTGATCGAGCCCGTACTCAATCCGGACCTACGCATCGGCATGGTCCTCAACATCGCCGCCCCGACCGCGGAACGAGATCAGCAGGTGAGCAACGTGTTGATGTCGGCAATCCGCACCAACTCGGCGGCGGGCCTGGCCCAGCTCGAGACCATTCAGATCGATGAACCCGACGATGTCGCCAGCGCGGTGGAGGCCCTGCGCGGCCTTGGAGTCACGATCCTGGTGACGACCTGTGATGACGGAACCGTGCCCGACGTGATCTCATCGGGTCTAGCAAACGACATGTTGGTGCTAACCGGTTGCACCACGCTTCCACGTCCAATCATTGAGTCCACATCGGATCTCGTGATCGACGTAGCTTCACTCGCTACCTCCTCTGATGCGATCGCGCTTGCGTTAGATGAACTTCTCGATGACCTTCCCGAAGACGAAGCCGCAGAGGCCGGGCCGCGAGTTGCGACCCTCGCGTCGGACCTCATTCCCGACGTCGCGGGCGAGTGCACGAACGTCGAAGCCGCAGCGAGCAGCGAGATCGTGGTCTCGGAGCGCTTTACGGGGTTGGTTGACGATCCCGAAGTTGTCGTCGCAGACCTGAGCGAACAGCTGCAAGAAGTCGACGC
The DNA here is from genome assembly GCA_964612655.1 of uncultured Acidimicrobiales bacterium. Classification (GTDB taxonomy): domain Bacteria; phylum Actinomycetota; class Acidimicrobiia; order Acidimicrobiales; family SHLQ01; genus SHLQ01. The sequence goes on from CAZTDG010000012.1 coordinate 25,122, forward strand.
GATCGTGTTGTGCGCTCTGGCACCTACGGTCGGCGAGGTGGTGTCGGCTCTCCGTGCGAACGAACTCGGTCAGCCGATCGTCGTGCCCTGGTTCGCAGATGACCAAACGTGGTCAGACGACATCGACGATGTCTGGATCGTGGCGCCATCGAGCCGCTACGGCGACGACCCCATCGAGGAAATAAACAGTCTGTACGCCTTGCTCGATGACCCGGTCGCAACCGACGTCATCACCGCAGACACATTGACCTCGCTGGTAGACGCTGTGCAGCGTGCCGGATCGGTGCGTCCAGCCCAAATGGCCGAGGTGTTGCGTGCCGAGCCTTTCGCCGCACTGAGCGGCGAGTTGACGCTCAATCGGCTCGGAAACGTAGAGCGCACCTATCGACTACTCGAAGTCGTCGATGGCGAACCGCGATTCTCCACAACGCTCGAACCCTAAGGAATCAAGGCGAGCTACGCGGTTGTGACCTCGGCCAGGATCTCGTCGACGAACGCCGCACATTGCTCGTCGAGTTTGTCTCGGTGCAGCGCGGCTGTTCCAAGATTGACCGCACCCATTCCGTCGAGCACGTCGCCCATCTTCTCTGCCGCTGGCCCGGCGTTAATCGCGTACGTCACGTAGGCAAAGGTGGCCTTGTCCCAAAGGTCCGGGAGCACGTTCGCAACCTTGCCTGCGCCGCCCGGGTGTTGACCGAAGAAAAACAATCCGCTGGTCCACGTTCCGATCACCGCCAGATCGGCGCGGGCGAGCGCACCGAGATCTACTTCGTCGATCGAATACACCGAGACAGCGGCGCCTGCGCTTTGAAGCCCAGCCCCGATCAGACCAGCAGCGCGTTCGGTATTTCCCGTTTTTGAATCGAAGACGACAACGACATCCATACGGCCTTTCTAGCAGGGGTCCTCAGGCCAGTCGTGCTTTGGGTATCGCCCGGCCATATCTTTACGGACCGATGCCCAACTCCCCGTCCAAAATCCGGCCAAATCCGAGGTGATCTGAATGGGCCGATCAGCCGGAGACAGCAACTCCACGGCGATGGGGACCGCGCCATCGATGACCGTTGGCGTTACCGCCGTGCCGTATGCGTCCTGTGCTCGCACGGTCACCTTCAGGGTCTCTGCGGTGTAGTCGATACGGCGTTCTCGACCCCGTACAAACGTGTAAGCCTTCGGCGCCAGCCGCTCGACAGCCTGTTGTTCGTCCCATGACAGTTGGCTCCGCAGGACTTCGAGAACATCGATCCGTTCGATGTCCTTGCGCCCGTTGGCACCGTGGAGGAACGGCCCGAACACATCGCTTGCATTGGCCAGCAGCGCCTTGTCGTCGACCCGGGCCGAAATCTCGTCGGGGCGGTGTTCGGCGATTAGTGCGAGTCGGGCTTGGAACTGTCTGGCTACGTCGGTCCACTTGAGTGCTTCGAGCTTGGTGTCGGTGATTCGGTCGACGAGGGCTGCGGTCGTCTCGGGCGATGGCTCGGCTCGCTCGACATGGGTGCCAAAGTCGAGCGAACCCAGCCGCCGCTCCACCCGCATCACCAGATCGTCACGTTCGTCATCCCAGCCAAAGAATGTTCGCTCGTCCATGTTCGCAGCGAAGCCAAGTTCGACGTCGAGGGCATCGATTCCCGCAGCCAGACGGATCTGAGGACGTCGCTTGTCGCCCGACACCTCGGCGATAACCAACATGTCCTCGTGAGCGAGGAAGTCGGTCTTGGCACATTCAGCCCCCATCCCGTTCGCCATACGAAAGCGGCCTCCTTGACCGGCTCGCTTTTGGGCGATGCGATCGGGGTAGGCGAGCGAGAGCGAACGACCAATGTCGTCGATCGAGACCGCGCTTTCGTTCGCGCCTGTGCGCCTCCGCAGCTCATGTGCCCGACGGCGAACCGAGCGAAGTGCGGCGACATCGGTGTTTGGAGTTCGAAACGATTCGTCGACGACGAGCCGAACGCGGGTCCAGAGATCGATTGGCCGCTCCGAAGGTCTACCGGTGAGCACGTCACGCTCTTCGAGAAGGCTCGCCAAGACAGCCGCTGGCCAGCCGAGTGGGCCATCACCGACCGCAGCGACCATCGCCGCGAGCCGGGGATGCAGAGGAAGCTTCAACATCGCACGGCCATCGGCGGTTAGTTTGCGTTCCTCGTCGACGGCTCCCAACAGCTCCAACACGGCAAAGGCTTCCTCGACCGCTCCTGTCGATGGCTGGTCGAGGAGGCGAAGTTCGGACGGAGTCGACACGCCCCACGCCAACGCTTCGAGCAGGACCGAGGCCAGATCGATGCGGGTGATCTCCGCTGACTCGTGTGCTGAACGGGCCGCGTGTTCCATCTTCGACCACAGACGGAACGCGACCCCTGGGCCCAGTCGCCCAGCACGGCCTGCACGTTGATCAGCCGACGCCTTCGAATGGTTCTCCGTGACCAGCTTGGACAGCCCCGACGAAGGGTCGTACTGCGGTCGGCGTTGCAGGCCCGCATCGACGACCGACCCAATACCGTCGACGGTCAGCGATGTCTCGGCCACATCGGTCGAGACCACGACCCGCCGTTGGGCGGGCAGAGTCTGCAGGGCCGAATCCTGTTCGTCGGGTGGGAGTGCGCCGTAGAGGGGCAGCACGGCTGCGTCGGTCCGGCGAGAGATCTCGGCGACCGTGCGTCGGATCTCACCGACGCCAGGCAAGAAGACCAGTACATCTCCGGGTTCGCCGAGAGCCTCTTCCACCACGGCGGCCACCGAGAGTTCGAGCTTGTCGCGACCCTTGCGCGGCCGCCAACGAATGTCGATCGGGTGGGTTCGACCTGGGCACGACACGACGGGCGCCGGGTTACCATCATCGCCGATGAGCGTGGCGACGGCATCAGCATCGATCGTCGCCGACATCACCAGCAGGCGAAGATCCGGGCAGATCGTGTCACGGGCATCGAGTGTGAGCGCAAGGCCTAGATCGGCATGCACCGACCGCTCGTGAAACTCGTCGAACAGAACAGCGCTCACCCCGGGAAGCGACGCATCGGTTTGGAGGCGTCGGGTCAGGATTCCTTCGGTGATGACTTCTACTCGCGTATTGGGACCCACCCGCCGGTCATCGCGGGTGCGCCACCCGACGGTGTCGCCAACCGATTCGCCGAGCAGTTCGGCCATTCGACGTGCGACCGCGCGTGCGGCAACCCGGCGCGGTTCCAGCACGAGGATCTTGCCCGTTGCCCACGACTCGTCGAGCAGTCGGAGTGGGACGACGGTCGTCTTGCCGGCTCCAGGCTCGGCGGTGAGGACTGCTGTGTGAACGGTCTGTAACGCCGCTCGTACATCTGCAATAACGCCTTCGATCGGCAACCCGGTATCGCGCACACCCAAGTATGGGCCTCTATATCCTCAAGGCGTGGCAAGTTCTACGCTCCCGAACAAAGCCCTCCAAGAGTCACTGCTCAATCACATCGAGAAGATTTGGGGATTCCGCGACGAAATGATCGCCGATCTCTTTATCGACGCCATGGGCATTGATACCGAGGAACTACCTGCCCCAAAGTCCCGCTGGGATGAAGGTGACGTTGCGCTAATCACCTACGGCGACTCCATCGTCAATGACGATGAGGCCCCGCTGCGAGCACTGGCGAATCTCGTCGGTAGCGACTTGGCCGACGCGATCAGCATCGTCCACGTCCTGCCGTTCAGTCCCTATAGCTCCGATCGGGGCTTCTCGGTGATCGACTACACCGAGGTCGACCCGAATCTGGGCACGTGGGCCGATATGGCCGCCCTCTCTGACCAAGTCCCGCTCATGTTCGACCTGGTGCTCAACCACTCCTCGTCAAGCTCGGAGTGGTTTCAACAGTTCCTCCAGGACGAGGAGCCTGGTCGGGGTTACATCATGACCGGCGAGCCGGACTGGGATCTCTCCAAGGTCACCCGCCCCCGTTCGACCCCACTGCTTAGCGAGTTCGATACCGCCGTCGGCCCCCAACTCGTGTGGACCACCTTCAGCCGGGATCAGGTCGACCTCGACTGGAGCAACCCCAAGCTCGTCGCAGAGATGCTGCGGATCATCGATCTCTACATCTCCCGCGGAGCTCGGCTGCTGCGCCTCGACGCGGTCGCCTACATCTGGAAGGTGCCAGGAACGACCTCGATCCATCTCCCGGAGACCCACGAGATGGTCAAGATGTTGCACACCTTGCTTGCCGCTCGTGCCCCAGAGGTTTCGATCATCACCGAGACGAACGTTCCCGACCGCGAGAACCGCACGTACTTCGGTGACAGCGACGAGGCGCATCTGATCTACAACTTCACGCTCCCTCCGCTCGCAATCGATGCCGTGCTGAACGGTCGGGCCGACCGGTTGGTCGAGTGGATGACCCAAGCCGCTCCCCCGCCCCCGGGTACGACGCTGTTCAACTTCCTCGCCAGTCACGACGGAATCGGCGTGCGTCCAGCCGAGGGTTTCTTGACGTCCGAGGAGATCGACGACCTCGTCGAGCTGACCCATTCTCGGGGCGGCGCGCATGGCACCTACGCTCGCAACGGCGAGGACCGGCCCTACGAGCTGAACATTGCGTTCCCGGATCTGTTCGGCGGCCCCGACGATTCCCACATGGTGGACCGCATCATCTTGTTGCACACGATCGTGCTGGCCGTGGCCGGGGTGCCCGCGTTCTACATCAATTCACTGATGGCCACGACGAGCGACCACGCCGCCTTTGAAGCCGACGGTATTCGTCGATCGCTCAACCGTGGACGAGTGCATCTCGACGACGTACCGTCGCTCGCTGACGACACGTGGCAGAGCCGGTTGTATGCCGGACTGCTGGACCGTGCAGCTTTGCGACGAAAGAGCCCGGCGTTCCATCCGGAAGGCGCCCAAGCGCTGCGGGACCTCGACGGAGTGCTGGCCATCGACCGCACGTCGGTCGACGGTGCTGAGCAGGTCAGCGTGTACTGCAACATGACCGCCGAGACCAAGCACGTGACCGTCGACGGCAGCTTTCATTGCCTACTGACCGGCCACGACCTCGTCCACTCGGTCGAACTACCGCCCTACGGCTCGGTCTGGCTGCAATCGATCTAGAAATCTGTGTGCACTTCTCCCCCAGATAGCGAATTTGTTGCGCGTTCATAAATCATTAATCCGGTTCGAGGAATACGTCGTCGTGTGACCCGGGTCTCCGCCCTTTAGAAATTGGCGAGGGAAGCTTTCTTTCGCCTTTTAGCGAGGGAGAGAAACGTAGATGAAACAGTTCATGAGTGGGACAGGACGGGTGTGGCGAGCAATCGTCGCACTGGCCCTCCTGGCAACAACTGTGGCGGTGACACCAGCTACTGCTGGTGCGCAAGCCGAACCAGCCGACGATACGCAAGCAGTCCAGTTCACGATTGAGAACCTTCAGCCAGAGGGCGGCTTCTTCTTCACCGAAGCATGGGTAGGACTCCACAACGGAGACTTCGACCTCTTCACCGCAGGCGAACGAGCCACTCCTGGTCTCGAAGCACTCGCAGAGGGCGGCAACACCGAACTCCTCGGCGAAGAATTCGCAGCTCCCGGTCGTCTTCAGACGACCGTTGGCAACGGCGAAGTTCAGTTCATCTCCCCGGGAGAAACCATCGAAGGTTCGATCGACATCCGTAACGCGTCGGCATACCGCTACGCATCGTTCGCTTCGATGATCATCCCATCGAACGACGCATTCATCGGAAACGGTGACGGCGAGTCCTACGAGGTATTCGACGCTGACGGCAACCCAACCGGCGACATCGTCATCGATATCCTCGCAAGCGACATCTACGACTCGGGCACCGAGGTCAACGACGGACAAGGCGCAGCAGGCTTCTCGCTCGGCTTGAACGGCGACGGTGGAACCTCAACTGACGACCCAGACGGCAACGTCGGCATCCACCCAGACCTTCTCGAGAACATCCTCGGTTTCCAAACTGCTGCAGGCGCAGACATCACTGATCCGCTCACCGCAACAGAACCAATCGCACGCATCACCATCAGCGTTGGCGATCCAATCGACACCGTTTCCGCTGTTGGCCCAGCGTTCGACGGAAGCTCTGTAGACGAGGCTGTTCAGTTCACGATTGAGAACCTTCAGCCAGAGGGCGGCTTCTTCTTCACCGAAGCATGGGTAGGACTCCACAACGGAGACTTCGACCTCTTCACCGCAGGCGAACGAGCCACTCCTGGTCTCGAAGCACTCGCAGAGGGCGGCAACACCGAACTCCTCGGCGAAGAATTCGCAGCTCCCGGTCGTCTTCAGACGACCGTTGGCAACGGCGAAGTTCAGTTCATCTCCCCGGGAGAAACCATCGAAGGTTCGATCGACATCCGTAACGCGTCGGCATACCGCTACGCATCGTTCGCTTCGATGATCATCCCATCGAACGACGCATTCATCGGAAACGGTGACGGCGAGTCCTACGAGGTATTCGACGCTGACGGCAACCCAACCGGCGACATCGTCATCGATATCCTCGCAAGCGACATCTACGACTCGGGCACCGAGGTCAACGACGGACAAGGCGCAGCAGGCTTCTCGCTCGGCTTGAACGGCGACGGTGGAACCTCAACTGACGACCCAGACGGCAACGTCGGCATCCACCCAGACCTTCTCGAGAACATCCTCGGTTTCCAAACTGCTGCAGGCGCTGACATCACTGATCCGCTCACCCTCTCCTCAACCGTAGACGAGCCCGTTGCGCGTATCACGATCAGCGTTGGACCTTCGCTCCGCACGGTTTCAGCAGTTGGACCAGCCTTCGACGGAAGCGTCCCAGCTGACTTCAGCGACGACGCCGCAGCCCCAACCGCAGTGCAGTTGGACAACGGTTCGAACGTCATTGCGAACTCGGTCGTCGCCGGGGATATCGACTACGTCACGGTCAACGTGCCGGATGGTCACGTGCTCGGAGCTCTCGAGCTCTTGGCCTATGACTCCGATGGCGACAACGTTCGTTCGTTTATCGGCATCCAGGAAGGCACCGTCTTTACAGAAGCACCCGACACCGTGAACCCAGCGAACTTGCTCGGACTCCAGTTGTTCGGCGAAGCCGAAGCCGGAACCGACATCTTGGGATCACTCGGCGAAGCAGCAAATCCATTCGGTGGACCTGGTGGCATTGGCTTCGAGGGAGCCCTTCCCGCAGGTGACTACACCTTCTGGATTCAAGAGACGAGCGAAAACGCAGCCACCTACTACCTTGACCTCCAGGTTTCTCCTGACTCTTTGGTGTGCGCTGGCCACGTGGCCACCGTGAACCTGTCACTGGGAGACGCTCCGACCGATGGCGAC
>CAZTDG010000013.1:0-19891 GCA_964612655.1 uncultured Acidimicrobiales bacterium
GTGCGAACCATAGGCGTCATGGCGAGCGGCGCAACTGGCTCCTAACGGGCCTCTAAGCAGCTAAAGATCTGAACAAAGGTTCGCAATTACGGCGCCCATCGGTGCCCCCGTCGGGCATTATGGAATCATGCCGATGCGTCAGGACTGCAAGTACTTCGAGAGTCGTACGTATCCCACTGGCGATACCGTGCGTAAGTGCGATCTTGATATCGCGCCCGAGGCCCCGTGGCGTTGCCCGGCCGATTGCCCAAAGTACGAGCGCCGTTTAGCCGATGTGGCCTGGAACCACGGCACACTCATCACGCCCGCCACTCCCGAGGAGCCGGTGAGCCTGGGTAATGACGACTCCATCGCGGCTCTTCTCGATGAAGCCGAGGACATCGTCAACGCTGCAGGGCCTGGGATCAAAGCTGACGTAGAGGCCGAACGTGCCGCCGCGGAAGCCAAACGTCGTAAGGGCCTCGGCCGCTTCTTTCGCCGAGGCAAGAAGTAGACACCTCCAAGATCGCTTCGCAGTTTGTGTCGAATTGCACTTCGTAGTGAAGTGCGCCTCAGGCAGGGTGTATTCGTTGCACGCCGGTAGATTTAGCGCTTATGTCTGCTGTCTCTTCCACGGTGCCGTGGCTCGACGAAATCCGCTCGGTAGCCCGAGCCGCGTTCGCCGAGGCCGATGCTCCCTCCGACGACGAAGAGGTCTGGCGCTACAGTCGGATCGGCGACGTCGACCTGACTCGCTACTCCACGGGCGAGGACAGCGCAGATGCGCCGGATCCGGTCGCCATCGATGGTGCCGCAGCGACGGTCACCATTCGAAACGGCGTGGCCGACATCGAGCGCACTGATCTCCTCGGCAAGGCAACGGTCAGCGTCATAGCTGAACACGATGATGGCGCCTCGCTGCTCAACTCTGTCCGCGGGGAAGCCATCGATGCGGTCGGTCATTTGCACGATGCCAATCTCGGCGACGTCATCGTGATCGACGTACCTCGAGGCGCTGCGGTCGAAGCGCCGATCGTCATCGACACCTACAGCGGTGGGAAGAGTTCGCTGACGTGCCCCCACACGATCGTGCGAGCCGCCGCGGGTGCTCAGGTCACCGTGCTCGAACGCCGCCGCAGCGACGAAGCCGACCAGCTAGTCGTGCCGGTAGTTGAGCTCCAGGCCGCTCAAGACGCCAACGTCGGCTACCTCGTAATCCAACAGCTCGGAAACGCCACCACCTCACTGGAACACATCGTCGCCACTGCCGATCAACAAGCCAACGTCGTCTCCTCAGTGGCGGCATTCGGTGGTTCGTATGCGCGAACACGCGCCGACTTTCGACTGGTCGGCCGCGGCGCCAGCGGCGACCTGCTGTCGGCCTACTTCGGCGACGGAAACCAAATGCTCGATTTCCGGACCTTCCAGGACCACGACGCACCTGACACCACCTCGAACCTGCTGTTTAAGGGCGCCGTCACTGGCTCAGCCCAATCGGTCTACAGCGGCCTCATTCGAGTGTCCGAGGAAGCGCCGGGGACCAACGCGTTCCAAACCAATCGAAACTTGAAGCTCTCCGACGACGCTTGGGCTTACTCGGTGCCGAACTTGGAGATCGAACAGAACCAAGTGGCGTGCAGCCACGCCTCAACCGTCGGCGAGATCGACGAGGACCAGCAGTATTACCTTGAGAGCCGAGGGGTCCCAACCACGGTCGCTGAGCAACTGCTCGTGTCGGGCTTCTTTGCAGAGGTCATTGCAAAGCTGCCCGTCGACGCTGTTAAAGCCGAACTCCAAGGCGTCATCGACGACGCGCTCGCCGCCGACCGCGTACGCCAAGGCGCAGGGTCCTAATGGCTGAGCAAACCGTCAAACTGTGCGATCTGGACGCCCTCGAACCCGGCGACGTCAAGGCGATCGACATTGAGGGTCGCCCCGTTCTGTGTGCGCGGATCGATGACGGCTGGTATGCCCTCGACGACACCTGCAGCCACGCCAAGGTATCCCTGGCCGATGGGATCCTCGAAGAGGAGGACCTTGCGATCGAGTGCCCACGACATGGTGCACTCTTTTCGCTAGAGACCGGCGAGGCACTCACCCTGCCGGCCATCAAGCCCGTCGCCAGCCACGCAGTCCAGGTGCGTGACGACGGGGTATATGTAACTATCGCTGCCGCTTCGGAGCCGCAAGCAGAGGAAGAAGAATGAGCGAACTCGTCATTACCGATCTGCGGGCCAAGGCCGGCAGTCGCACCATCCTCAATGGCGTATCGCTCACGATCCGCTCGGGCGAAGTCCATGCGGTCATGGGTCCGAATGGTTCGGGTAAGTCCACGCTGAGCCACGTCATCACCGGCAAGCCGGGATACGAAGTGATCGGTGGATCGGTCACCCTAGACGGTGTCGAACTGCTCGAGCTCGCCGCATGGGAACGCGCCCAAGCAGGACTGTTCCTCGCGATGCAGTACCCGACCGAGGTGCCAGGAGTCTCGCTCGAGGCGATGCTCAGCGCCTCCGCTGTTGCGGCGGGTCGCGATGCAGATGCGGTTGCCAACGAGATTGCCAGCGAAGCCGAACGCATCAAGTTCGACCCGGAGCTCATCACCCGAGCTCTCAACGTGGATCTATCCGGCGGCGAGAAGAAGCGCAATGAGACCGTGCAACTCGGAGTTCTCAGCCCCAAGTTCGCGATCCTCGATGAGATCGATTCAGGCCTCGACGTCGACGCGATGAAGGCCGTTACTCGACGAATTGAAGAACTCACGAACGCCGACGACCCGCTCGGCGTGTTGGCTATCACGCACTACAAGCGGCTGTTCGAAGAACTCGAACCCGATCACGTCCACGTGTTTGCCGGCGGCGTCATCCAAAAATCGGGCGGGCCCGAACTGGCCGCCGAACTCGAAGAGACCGGCTACGCCGAATGGGCCGATCTCGTCGATGAAGACGCCGGACCAAGCGCCTATGACAATCCCTTTGGCGACACCACTTTCGCCGACGCCCTAAACCTCCACGAGGGATAAAGAAGAGGCCCGACAAGGCGATGTTTCGAGGCGCAGCCGAGAAACTCGGTTAGAGAGGAAGTCCGCCAGGACTGACGAACGGCGTCAGCGGGTTTCGGTTACGCCTAGGACTTCGGTGGCTTCGGGAGTTGGTTCGCCTACGGCTCGGGCAGCACAAGCGGGGGAGCGTTCACCGGCAACTACCACCAAGCCCGCCGAGCTCAGGACCGGAGGCTGAAGGATTCCTTCGGCCGTTGTCGCCGTCCACCATCCAGCGGTAACACCACGCAGCGCTACTGTGCCGCGGTCCGCTCCAATTGTGGAGCTTGCACCGTACAGCGAAGCTAGGTCGGCAATGCCTATCGACGCGGCGTCGATGTCAAGATCGGTCGAGACCTCCCAAATTGTCTGGCCGTCGGCACTATCGAGCAGTTGGACAGAACGAAGTCCTGCTAGCGCTTGGTGAGGTTGGGCGACAGCGATTCGGTTATCGGTCATCCCGATCACGGCTTCGAACACCTGGGCGGTGGATGGGTTCTCCCAGAGGCGGTCACCGGTATTGGCATCGACCCCAAAGAGAACGAACGGAGCGCCAGGGTTGGGCTCGGCATTCGCCGTGGAAGCGAGCACAACGTCGCCGTCGGTGAATACGGTCTCGCCGATGGCGGTGTTGCGCCAACGCTCGGCACCGGTGCGCAAGTCGATGGCCGCTATGCCTCCGCCGGGAGCCACGGTGGCAGACAGTTCGTGAACGATGGTCTCCGATGCCACCCAGATGCCGTCGTTGCCGCTCCGGTCGACCTCGATATCGAAGAGGCGTCGTTGGGCATTGATGTCGACGCCGACGAGTCGGGTGCGAGAGGTGACCGCGAGGAAGTCGTCGCTTACCGCGAGTGCGTCCGGACGGTCGATGGCCAGCTGCCAGGTGACGGCACCGGTAGCGGCGTCGATGACATGAACGCCGACTTGGTCGAGGGCAAAGAGTGCCTCGGAGCCGAGTGCCACCGAGCGGATCTCAAATTGTGAGTCGAGAATCCAGAGATCTTCGCCGGTGTCGGGGTCGAGGCCTCGAACATCTTCTCGAGTCACCACGATCAAGGTGTTGTCGATGAAGCGAAGATCTTGAGGTTCGCTGTCGAGGAACCGCTGCCACTCGGGTGATGCGTCGTTGAGGTCGACGGCTCCTACGCCGGGGCGTTGCCCTTGATCAAAGCTGAACCCGAGAAACGCGGTCGTACCGTTGACCGTCGAGGTTGGCGCCGGGCGAGGGATGGCCACGGTCGCTCGCAGTTCGCCGGTAGCTGGGTTAAAGACCGAAAGCGCTGCGTGATTCGACGTCGCACAGGTGCCATCGCCTGGAGGTTGGACGAAGCTTGCATCAGCGAGGGACTCGGGGAACTCGACCGCATCGGACGCGGCGATATCTGTTCTGCTCGGGCCAACCGCGGTGGGCGCAGCGCTGTTTGATTGCGCGTCGGAAGATTCGCTTGACGCGGTTGCACCAGACGATGTTGTTTCAGAGGAAGTTGTCGCAGCGCAGGCGGCGACGAGCAGGGCGAACGTCGCCCCCAACGCTGCCCAACGGCGGCGTTTGCCCATGACCACATTCTAGAAGTATCGACTAGGACAATGTTGGACGCTCCTCGTCTCGGGCTTTGAGTTGCTTTACGATCACGTTCCTAGCGACAAGGAACAACATGGCGACAGCGCTCATTACCGGAATCACCGGCCAGGACGGTTCGTACCTGGCAGAACTTCTTTTGGAGAAGGGATACAAGGTGGTGGGGATGCTTCGACGTTCCAGCTCGGTGAACTTCGATCGGATCGACCACATCCGCGACGACATCGAATTGGCCCAGGGCGATCTGATGGACGGCGCGTCGATGGTGAATGTACTTCGCGATTATGAACCGGACGAGGTGTACAACCTCGCCGCCCAGTCGTTCGTGCAAACGTCGTTCGGTCAGCCCGTGCTCACCGGTGAGATCACGGCACTCGGCGTCACCCGGCTGCTCGATGCAGTGCGCTTTGTAGCGCCAGAAGCCCGCTTCTACCAGGCGTCGTCGAGTGAGATGTTTGGAAAGGTCGCCGAAGTTCCTCAAAGTGAGAACACGCCGTTCCATCCGCGTAGCCCCTATGGCGTCGCCAAGGTTTACGGTCACTGGATCACCGTCAACTATCGGGAGAGCTACGGAACGTACGCGGTCTCCGGGATCCTGTTCAACCACGAGAGTCCGCGGCGAGGTCTGGAGTTCGTGACTCGCAAGATCACCGACGGCGTTGCCCGCATTAAGCATGGCAAGGCCACCGAGTTGCTTCTCGGCAACCTCGACGCTCAGCGCGACTGGGGCTTCGCTGGGGACTACGTCGATGCCATGTGGCGGATGCTCCAAGGCGACGAGCCCAAGGACTACGTCATTTCGACCGGCGAGACGCACACCGTTCGCGAGTTCTGCGAGATCGCGTTCGCTGCGGCAGGTCTGGATTGGGAGCAGTACGTGGGGATCGACGAACGCTATTACCGTCCTGCCGAAGTCGACCTGCTCATCGGCGATCCGTCACTGGCACGAGAAGAGCTGGATTGGTCCCCAACGGTCACCTTTGAAGAGCTCATTCACATGATGGTGGAAGCCGACCTCAAAGCCGTCGGCGATTCTCTTTAGGCGGCCGAACTACGCGTTCTCAATCGCTTCGAGCAACGTGTTCCACGAGAGGGTGGCGCACTTGATGCGCAAGGGGAACTTCTTGACGCCTTGGAGTGCTGATAGCTCGCCCATCTCGCGGTCGGGTCCCACAACATCGCCAACGACCGCCCCGAGGTCGGCGTCTGAGGCTGCCGCTTTCGCTTCTGCGATAGCGCGCTCGTCGCTCTCGTCTTCTTTCGCTCCCGGGATCGACATCATCGCCTTGAATTTCTGGGTCAGGTCGAGGCTTTCCTCAACCGACTTGCCCTTCACCGCGGCAGACATCATCGACGCGGACGCCTGGCTGATGGAACAACCCTGCCCACCGATTGAAATGTCGCGCACCACACCGTCCTCGATCACGACGTAGAGCTCGATCTCGTCGCCACACAAGGGATTGAAGCCTTCGGTCTTGCTGGCCGGCGGAGGTAGCTCCCCTTGGTTTCGAGGGTTGCGGTAGTGGTCGAGGATGATCTCTTTGTAGAGCTGGTCGAGGCCGGCCATTAGATTCCCAATCCGAAGATGTCGTCCGACTTCTTCAACGCGTCGGCGAATGCGTCGACGTCGGCTTCATCGTTGTACAGATACAACGATGCCCGGGCGGTGGCGTTGACGCCCATCACCTTCATCAATGGCTTCGCGCAGTGATGCCCAGCCCGAACGTAGACGTTGTCTTGATCGAGCACCTGGCTGATGTCGTGGGGGTGGACGTCTTTGTATTCGATCGACAGCACTCCGCCTCGGGTGGCGGGCTCGGCGGGGCCGTGCACGGTGATGTCGTCGCCGAAGCGTTCTTTGAGTGATCGCAGTGCATAGGCGGTGAGCGATACTTCGTGCTCGCGAATGTTTTCCATTCCGAGGCCATCGAGGTAGCGGACTGCCGCGCCGAGGCCGATGACTTCGGCGATGTTCGGGGTGCCTGCTTCAAACTTGTGCGGCAAGACGTTGGGGGTGAACCCCTCTTTGGTCACCTGCATGATCATGTCGCCGCCGCCGAGAAACGGAGGCATTGCTTCGAGAAGTTCGGTGGTACCCCACAGCACGCCGACCCCGGTCGGGCCACACATCTTGTGCCCGGTGAAGACGAACGCATCCACGCCCATCGCCTGAACGTCGGTGGGGAGGTGAGGAACGAATTGGCTGCCATCGGCGACCATCAGTGCCCCCGCAGCATGGGCAGCGTCGGCGAGTTCTCGGATGGGGTTCAGTGTCCCCAACACGTTCGACATTGCGGTGATGGAAACCACCTTTGCCCCGTCGAGCAACGTATCGAGGTTCGTGAGGTCGAGTTGGCCGTCATCGGTGAGCGGAATCCAACGCAGCTCAAACCCGAGGCGTTCACGCAGAATGTGCCACGGCACGATGTTGGCGTGGTGCTCCATCTCGGAGATCACCACCGCATCGCCGGGTCCGAGGTTCGCTCCGCCCCATGCTTGGACGAAGAGGTTGAACGCTTCGGTGGCGTTCTTGGTGAAGATCACCTCATGATCGTTGGGCGCGTTGATGAACTTCGCGATGTCGGCTCGTGCGGATTCGAAGAGATCGGTCGCTTCGGCGGCGAGCCGATACGCACCCCGGTTTACGCTCGCATACGCGTTGCGGTAGTAGTCGTCCATGGCGTCGATGACCGCGTTTGGCTTTTGCGAGGTCGCACCCGAATCGAGGTACACCAGACGCTTGCCGTCGATCTCCTTCGAGAGCATCGGGAAGTCGGCCTTGATCGCCGCAACGTCGAGACTCATTAGGCGGCGCCACCAAAGGCGTCGAACCCGTCTGACTCGATGGCTTCGACAAGTTCCATGCCGCCGCTCTGCACGATCTTGCCGTCCCGCATGACATGCACGTGATCTGGCTCCAAGCGATCGAGGAGGCGCTGGTAATGGGTAATCGTGAGCACGCCCATCTCCGGTGCTTCTTCACGAACAGCCCCGACGCCGTCGGCGACCACCTGGAGGGCATCGATGTCGAGACCCGAATCGGTTTCATCGAGGATCGCGACCTCGGGCTTGAGTAGCGCCATTTGGAGAATCTCGTTGCGCTTCTTCTCGCCGCCGCTGAAGCCTTCGTTCAGGAAGCGGTCCATGAACGAGGTGTCCATGTTGAGCTTGTCCATCCACTCGCTGAGCGACATGTAAATCTCGATCGTCGAGACGTCTTCGCCGGTGCGAGCCTGTACCGCCTGTTGGAGGAAGTTGCGAACCGATACGCCTTGGATGGCCTGGGGATACTGGAAGGCCAAGAAGAGGCCGGCGCGGGCCCGCACGTCGGGGTCCCACTCGACAATGTCGTCGCCGTGCAGCTTGACTTGGCCACTGGTGATTTCGTACTCCGGGCTACCGGCAAGCGCTGATGCAAGCGTTGACTTGCCGCAACCATTGGGTCCCATCAGCGCGTGGATCTCACCAGCATTGATCGTGAGGTCGACACCCTTCACGATTTCGATCCCGTCGGGAGTCGAGATATGTACGTCGATCAGTTCAAACAGCGGGGCGCCCATAGTTTGCAGTGTATTTCCCAACCCGGCGAACCCATCAGCCCAAACCGCGCCAAATAGCGGACGCTGCTGAGCGCCTGCGAACTACGTGGGGAGTAAGCGAGGCCCGAGGGATGAGCGCAGATCGTTGAGGTAGCGGGTGTGGGTAGCTTCCACAAAGGCCACGAGTTCGTCGTCGAAGACCTCAGGATCAGGCTCGGGTGCGAGAATCGTCGGCTTAACCAATCGACCCGCAGCCGCGTTGCCCGAGGGGTCACCGTATTTCAATCGAGCCCGATCGGTGGTGGCTGGGAAGGTGTCGGTGAGAGGCTCGACGAGGTTCATGAAGTCGCTGAGGTGGGCGAGGGTTGCGGCCGAATGCTCCAACAAGTCTTCGTAGGTGAACCAGGTTGCTCGTCCGCCAAGGTCCTTGTCCAGAGTCGCTACAAGCTGGTCAATTCGTTGGCTGTGTTCTTGCGCCCAGTCGGCGGCGGTCTGGCGGGTGTTGGGCAGACCGAACAACTTCACCGTGCTGTTGTAGATGGCGAATGGGTTCCTGGCGATGAAGATGAAGTGGAGGTTCGGCTCATCGATCACCGATTCGCTGACGTCGAAGGGGCCAACAATCTTGTCGAACACCCAGTCGGTTTCGATGGAGTCAAAGTCATCGACCATCGCTGCGGTGCGAAACGTGAGTCGATCGAGATCGCCGGGTGCGTGGTAATCGGTGCGGCTTTCGCCGAAGCCCGCAATGGCGGGGTTCGCGTTGAGAAGTCGCCCAAAGATCGTGGTCCCCGATCGAGGGGTGCCTAGTACCAGCAGATGACAGAGCGGCTTTGTGCGAGATGCCAGCTGCGGTCGTACCCGCTGGGCGACGACACGGTTCGCGTACAGCTCAAAGCGGACGAAATCTTCGGCAGAGCTGAGGCCCTCGCGAACGCCTCTCGGAATGAGCTTCCGCACTGCTGAAGTGACCATGAGTAAATCATATGTCACACATAGTGATGTAGCCAAATGCGCCGAACTACCAGCCTCTGGACACCCATTCATCAAAATGGGGCTTTTCCGTGCCGATTGTCGTGTCGTCACCGTGGCCCGGCAGCACGAGCACATCGTCGCTCATAACTCGATAGAAGCGATTTTCGATGGAGGTCATGATCTGCTTGAAGCTGCCGCCGGGGAACTTCGTGGCTCCGGGCCCACCAGGGAAAAGGGTGTCGCCAGTGAACAGAATTGGCGCGCCCTCTAGCTTGAAGCTCATCGAGCCGCGCGTGTGACCCGGTGAATGGATCGTCCGCAACTTCAGTCGCCCGACCTCGATCACCACGTCGTCGTCGAGGATCTCGTCATAACTGTCCAACATTTTGGAATCTTGTTTGGTGACCCCGACCGAATAGCCAGCGTCTCGCATGGCTGGGATGGCAGCGATGTGATCCCAATGGCCGTGGGTCTCGACGATGCGTCGGACGTTTAGTAGCTGGGCGAGTTCGAGCAGCTTTTCGTGTTCGTTGGCAGCGTCGATGAGCAGGCTTTCGCCGGTCTCGGTGCAGCGCAACACGAACACGTTGTTGTCGATGGGACCGACGACAACCTTGTGAATCTCGAATCCACTATCGGCATGGTGAAGCGTGGTCGTCAGATCGATCATGGCCCGATGTTAGTTCGATTACACCGCCAAGACCGATCGACACAATGTTCGACGTTTCGAGTCCCAGCCGAGGAACGCCTCTAATAACGGGAGTGTTTGGAGAGTTGGTGGTGGCCTTCGATAAGGCGCACGGTCCCCGATTGGGACCGCATCACGAGCGACTGGGTCTTGGCCACGCCGCGGTCGAACCTCACGCCCTTCAGGAGGTCGCCGTCGGTGATTCCCGTGGCAGCGAAGAAACAGTTGTCGGAGCTGACGAGATCGTCGATGTGGAGCACCTTGTTCAAGTCGTAGCCAGCGTCGAGCGCTTCGCTACGTTCCGATGCGCTTCGCGGCCAAAGAAGGCCTTGCTGTTCGCCGCCCATGCAGCGCAGCGCAGCAGCGGAGACCACGCCCTCGGGCGTGCCGCCGATGCCGAACAACACGTCGGCTCCGGATCCAGCCCAAGCCGTCGAGATAGCTCCGGCGACATCACCATCGGGGATGAGCCTGATTCGTGCTCCGGCGGTGCGGACTTCCTTAATCAGTTCCATATGGCGGTCACGGTCGAGGATGACTGCGGTCAGGTTTTCGACCGGTTGGTTCTTTGCTTCGGCGATCGAATGCAGGTTCTCGGTTGGCGAGCGCAAGATGTCGATCGCGCCAGCGGCATCGGGGCCGACGGCGATCTTCTCCATATACACGCACGGACCCGGATCGAACATCGATCCGCCTTCCGACGCGGCGATAACTGCCAGAGCGTTCGCTCGGCCGAGCGCGGTCAGTGTTGTTCCATCGATCGGGTCCACCGCGATATCGACCTTGGGGGGCTCGCCGTTGCCGATGACCTCCCCGTTGAACAACATCGGGGCTTCGTCCTTTTCGCCCTCACCGATGATCACGGTGCCTTCCATGGCGACGACCGAGAGTTGGGTGCGCATCGCGTCGACGGCTGCGCCATCGGCGGCTTCCTTGTCGCCACGTCCCATAAATCGAGACGCCGCGATCGCAGCGACTTCGGTAACGCGTACGAGTTCGAGCGCTAGGTTTCGGTCAGGGTTGGTGCGTTCCGACATCGGTCCTACCTTTGGGCCACCGGAGGCTACGTTTCTTTACAGTCGGCAGTTCCCGCTCCGACCTAACCGTTCTTGGAGAGACTAGCTTTCCTAGTCATGTCATCCATGTATTGCTTCCAGTGTGCGCGTGAGTACGTCGAGGAGGTCGAGGAATGCCCCGAATGCGGGGTTGGTCTCGTCGAGGAAAAGCCGACCCCACCCGAGGAAGTTGGTGAACAAGACGAGGACCAAGTCGCCTACGAGCTCTATGACTGGTCCTTCGAGGCTCGACGAATGCTCGACGGGCTTCTCACCGGCCAGGGGATCAGTCATGGATGGCAGGGTGCGGTGTTGATCGCCCGCGAAGCCGATGAAGATCGCGTCGACTCACTGGTCGAGCAAGCTGCCGCTGCTGATGGGCCCATCCTCGATCCTGATATCGACAAGATTGGCTATGACATGGAGGACTGGCCAGCTGATGCACAGTCCGCACTGGTCGACGCCCTCGGACTAGCAGGAATCCCTCACGAGTTCTCCGCCGAGGGGGACCTCATGGTGGCGGAGGAAAAGGAAGAAGAAGTCGACGACATCATCGACAAGGTGACCGAAAAGCTGTCGATCGAGAACGAACTCGGTGAAGCCGAGACCGTACTCGAGGGCCTTGAACTCAATGACTTCCTCGGCGAGGTCCTTGGGTTGGCGAACAAGCTCCGCAAGAACGCAGGCGATGCGAAGTCGGCGATCTTGATGGTCGAGCGGGCCGAATTTCTCGCCGATATCAAAACTCCCTTTGGATTCGATAGTCAGCAGTGGGCCAACATCCGATTGTCAGCCAGCCGGATGGGAGACACGCTTTCCGACGAAGACCGAGATGAAGGCTCGGTCTCCGAAGACGCGGAGACGCTCGTCGAGCAGCTCCGTTCGGTGGTGTAGCTCTCTTCAGCGCAAGCGGCCCCTAGTGGGCGGGGCCGGGTACGGCTTCGCTCGACCCATGGTGCGCCAAGTACCATAGATAACGATGACCCTGGCCTTTCTCGACGTGTGGCACTCACGTCCGATCGCCCCTACTCGGCGAGTTGCGCTCGGCGACTTTGACCTTCCAACCGACCCTGCGCCGGGTCCCGGAGGGCTGCTGCTCGGCGCGGTCATCGCTCGTTTCGCGCCGGATCTCGATCGAGATATTTTGGCCGAGATGAAGACGCTGATGGACGAGGTAGAGCGCGGCGACAAGATCGGTCAACCTCGGTTGCGTCACCGTTTGCAAAAGGACATCGTCGGGCTATCACAGAGCACACACCGGCTCGTCGTTGGAGACGAGGGTCTCCGGTTCGAGCTTGAGATGCACAAGGGGTTGCCCGCCCAGTCGGCGCTCGCGGCGGTCTATGCCTGTGAACGAATTCCGTTGGAGCGGCGACCCGCGGTTATCTCCGTTCTGCGTCGCGGGTTGGAATGGGTCGGTCCGCTGGGTCCTGGCCTTATCGATCATCTCGTCGGCCGAGAGGTTGCAATGCAGTTCCGGTCGGGGCGCTACGCAACCGCATCGAGTCCGCTGTTGTGGGCTCGCCAGATTCTCGAACTCGATGCACAAGAAGACGTTGACCCCAAGAAGATTCAGCGCAGCTACCGACGTTTGCTCCGCGACGCCCACCCAGACCACGGGGCTCACGAAGACGACGCAGCCGACCGCATCGCCGAGCTCACCCGAGCTCGGGACCTTCTGCTCGCCTAGCCGTGCTCTTGGACTCTCGCCCAGCGGCGCTACTTCTCACACCGGGCGCGAGCGCCGATCGAGACCACTCGACGCTGGTCACGCTCGAAGAAGCGTTGCCCGAGATTCGTGTGGAGCGCCTAACGCTCGGAACCACCAGCGTGCCTCGTGCCGTGACGAAGATCGTCGAGGCGACGGAGAACCTGGCCGAGGAGCTCGGGGTATCGACTTCCGACATCGTCATCGGTGGGCGTTCGTTTGGCGGAAGGGCGTGTTCGGTCGCGGCTACCGAGGGCCTCGCCGTCGGCGGCCTCGTGCTGCTGAGCTATCCGCTCCACCCACCTGGCAAGCCCGAGAAGCTGCGCACCGAGCACTTCAGTGACATCGAGGTGCCCACGTTGTTAGTGTCGGGAGAACGAGACCCGTTCGGCACTCCCGACGAGTTCGCAGAGCACCTGCGGACGATACGCGGAGCGACCCACATGGAGTGGGTCAACGGCAACCACTCGCCAAAAGGCGCCGCCGAAGCTGAAGTAGTAAAAGTCGTCCGGCAATACCTCGTTGGCGGCTAAGCCTGAGTCGGCGCTAAGCACCGCCTCCGGCGCCCAGCCCCGAACCCGCAGGGTTCGCCGTGGCCCTTGAACGCTCACCGAAGGTGAGTGATCTCTGCAGCCCGTGGCGCCAAAATTGTGACGGAGTCGTTGGCGGCTAAGCCTTAGTCGGCGCTAAGCACCGCCTCCGGCGCCCAGCCTGCGTGGCGCTTGAACGCTCACCGAAGGTGAGTGGGCGCGGCCTGAACGCGTGCCGCCAAAATTGCGACGGAGTCGTTGGCGGCTAAGCCTTCAGGCTATGACGTCGACTGGTACGCCGAGCGGTAGGTAGGTCACCAGGCGAGCAATGTCGTCATCGTGGAGCCGTATGCAGCCGGCAGAGACCGCGGTCCCGAGCGTCTCCGGGTTGTTTGTGCCATGGATGCCGAGCTGGCCGGGTCCGCCGTTGAAGGTCTCGAACACCTCAGAAAATCCTGAAAGCCCGTAGGCGAATGAGCCATAGACCGTGTCGGGTTCGGGGGGTGCGATCAGCTCGGTGAGGTAGTACTGGCCGCCGGGCGTAGGGGTGTTGTTTGCTGCGACGCCGGAGACGGTTTCAAAGATCGGGACACCCCGCTCAAACACCCGACAGCGAAAGTCTTCTAGATCGACCTGGATCCGGAAGTTGTGCACGGCCAAGTCGACGTCGCTGTTTCGCACCCACCCCGTTGAACCGTTCGGGCGGACCGGAAGGAGTACTTGGTGCCAGTCGCTCTCGTTGGTGGTGGTCAGGAACACGAGACGGCCACCGGTGGGAGTTGGATTGTCCATCTCGTTGATGATCTGGCCATTGGGCTGGTCGAAGATCTCGATCACGTCCGGTCGAGCCGATGCGACGAAGGAGCGGTCGACGCTCGGATCCATGTTGGCAACATCGGTTGCCCCGATGGGTTCGAGTTCCGCTGGTCCGCGTAGAACCTGGCCGAACTGAGGCAACGTGGTGGTGGTCGACGGCCCGTTGACAAGCGACGGGCGTCCGTTCTCTGGCGCGCCACATGCGGCCACACCTCCTGCGCTCAAAACAGCGAGCTGTGTCAGAATACGTCGACGCGATCGCATGGTCACATGCCCAGGGTATCCGGTCAGACTTCCGGGGGGTCTTCGGCGTCGAGGCTCGGCTCGTCGTTGATTTGTTCCAAAGTCCTGTTCGCGGTCTCTGGATACAGCGTGACGATCAGCAGCACCACGATCGCGGGGCCGATCGCTGCGATGGCCAGTGCCGGGCCGAAGGAGCCGAACCGTTCGGCGAGTCGGCCGACAACTTGCAAACCCGTCACGGTGCCCACGACAGCGAACGTGGTGATGACGCCGTTTGCGGTCGATCTGAGGCGAGTCGGAAACAGCTCCGGTCCGTATACCGCGAGGCCGGCCACGGCGAAGCCAACACCCAGGATCACGCCGATCGCTCGGATAGGGAAGATCAGAATTGGGCCACTAAAGAACGACAACACGGTCATGGTGGCGCCGACAGCGGTTCCGAATGCGCCGATCGGTCGGCGGCCGATCTTGTCCGCCAAGATTCCTCCCGCCATTACGCCGATGCCGATGGGTGTGCTCGTCAACACAGTGAACAGTGAGATGCGGCTGGCGGAGAAGCCCAGCTCATCGCGCAGAAATTGATTGTCGAACTGTGACGCTGGGGTCGCGAAGAACGCCCCGAGCATCGCCGCCACTCCGAGCAGGGTGAGCCGCTTGCGTAGCGTGGGGTTGGTTCGGAGTTCTCGCAGAGAGGTTGCCAGCGGTTGACGCTCTAGCGCGGCGAAGCGGCGAGAGGTTGGAAGTTGCGTTCCCACCCAGACCGCAAAAGGGATAAAGATGGCGGCAGCGCCATACACCAGACGCCACCCCCATACCGCAACGTCGGCAGCGGGAAGGATCCACACGACCATGCCCGAACCGAGCCCTGCCAGCAACAGCAGCATCGAAATCCCGTAGGCCCGAGACTTTGTCGGGAGCTCTTCGGCGGCGAATACACCGATCAGAATCGACACGCCCGTGGCGAGCCCGCGAGCGATCACCTGGGTTGAGGTAAGTGCGTTGAGTGAGGGTGCGAAGGCTCCACCGAAGGTGGCAACGCAGGAAACCACTACCGCGAATACGAGCGCTCGTCTACGACCGATGCGATCGGCGGCTACGGTCAGCAGCAGCGACAAGATGATCGAGACCCGCACAACGCTCAGCACGTTGGCCCGCGCCGAGATGTCGTGATCAGGATCGATGCAACTGCGTCGCCCATCGAGCTCGACGGCGAACTCGGTACAGAATTCATCCGCGGCGAACGTGAGGGTCTGTCCGATGATGGTTCCGAGAAACCCATTGATGATCGCGAAGATCCCGAGCAGGCCGATGACGCGACCAGCGCGGGCGTCCAGCCGCTGGCCTGGAGCCCACCACGGGGCAGGGTTCTTCTGGCCTCCTCGGACGTGGTACCAAAATGGGAACCAGACGACTATCCAGAAGACGGGGATGTCGAGTTTCCACGTGGTCGTCTCGGTTACTGTCCAGGGCTGCTCAGCGCTGTCGTTGGCTTCGATTTCAAGCGTTCGCTCGTAGGAACTGAAGGGTCCTTCGGCCAGTACGAAATGATCTGGCTCGGCTAATTCTTCGAGCACGACGCCGTCGTGGGGGCGGCGCAGCGCTTCCAACGCAGAATCATCGGCGTGCAGTGTCCTGCGCTGCGTTGTCACTCGGGTAATACTGGCATCCGATGAGCCAACACTCCACCACCGAATTCATTATCGAGTCCGGAACTCCTCTTGAGGGAACCGTCGCAATCAGCGGTGCGAAGAACTCGGTCTTGAAACTCATGGCCGCCACCGTCTTGGCCGAAGGCACCCACACCATCTACAACGTTCCGAACATTTTCGATGTCGGCGTGATGTGCACCTTGCTGGAGTCGATGGGAGCGAACACGATTCGCCGCCCGAACGCGGTTGAGATCACCATCGGCGAGCTCAACCCCGTCGCACCGTTCGAGATCGTTGAGCAAATGCGGGCGTCGACTGCAGTCCTTGGGCCACTGCTGGCCCGCTATGGATACGTCGAACTGGGCATTCCCGGCGGCGACGATTTCGGGCACCGGCCAATCGACATGCACCTCACCGGGTTGGAGACGCTGGGCGCGACTTTTGAAGCAGGTCCAAAGGGCGTCATCGGGCACGCCAAGAAACTCACCGGTGGCACCGTGCGCCTCGGCTTTCCGAGTGTCGGAGCGACCGAGAACATCATGATGGCCGCGGTGTTGGCAGATGGGGTGACCAAGATCGAGAACGCGGCCGCCGAGCCTGAGATTGCGGACCTGGCGTCGTTGCTCAACAAGATGGGAGCCCAGATCACCGGCTCGGGTACCTCGACGATCACCGTTGTTGGAGTGGACGAGCTCGAAGCGGTGAGCCACCGAACCATTCCGGACCGAATTCAGGCCGCGACCTTCATGGCTGCCGTCGGGGTTGCTGGCGGCGAGATTCTGCTCGAACACGCTCGGTACGACCACATGAATATGGTCTGTCAGAAGGTCGGCGAAATGGGCTTGCGTGCGTCGCCGGACCGCGACGGTATTTGGGTGATGGCGAACCGAAGGCTCAACGCCGTCGACCTTTCCACCTTGCCCTACCCGGGTGTGGCCACCGACTACAAGCCGTTCCTTGTTTCCATGCTCACGGTTGCTGACGGCACCAGCATCGTTACAGAGAACCTCTTCGCTGGCCGGTTCAAGTACGTCGACGAGTTGGCGAAGTTGGGGGCCCAAATTCGCACCGACGGCAACCACGCCGTGATCCGTGGGGTGGAGCGTCTCGCTGGCGCGGAAGTTGTGAGCCACGACATTCGTGCCGGTGCGGCGTTGATCGTCGCGGCACTTGGTGCTGACGGTCAAACGAGAATGCGAGACGATGGCCATGTGGCTCGCGGCTATCCGAACCTTGCGGGCGATCTCGCCTCGTTGGGTGCTTCCATCACCGAACAGTCGGTCGATTAGATCGCCATCTTTGGAGATCTAGGAACGCTGACCATGAACTATTGATGTTGTGCGTTCCTAGATTTGCTAGGCAGCGGGCTCTGATTCGGCGGCGTCAGTGAGTTTGTCTGCACGTTTGTTAGCCACCCGCAAAAGGCCGGCGAGAACCGCGATCGGGCCTGCCACGAGAAGGATCTCGTCCCAGCCGCCTTGGTGTGCCAACAGATTGGTGATCACAGCGTGACCGCCGTTCCATCGGAGTAGAACACCTGGCCGACGTTGACCACTTCGGTGATCGAGGGGACCCGATCCTTCATGATCCGCTCGACGCCAGCCTTGAGCGTTTGTGACGAGGCGGGGCAACTTGTGCAAGCGCCTTTGAGTTCGACCTCGACGATGCCGGTTTCGATATCGACCGAGATCAGTTCGATGTCGCCCTTGTCGGCCTGAACCGCCGGGCGAACCGCAGCGATGACCTTCGCGACCTCGGCCTCGATCGCGGCCGCGTCAACAGTGTCGCTCGAGGGCGACGAATCGGTAGCGGCAGCGGCGACGGGCGATTGCTTCATCATCTCTAGTCTACGAACAATAGACGGGCATCGAAGATTCCAGGGATCGGATGGATTTCGTCGAGGTCCTACATATGCCCAACGCGGGCCGGGAATAGCCAAAGTTCTCTTCCTGGTTAGAGAACTCTTCGTCCATTCGCATCACGGCTTTGACGGTTCCACTTGTTGGTTTCGCAGCTGAGGTCGCTAAAACTGAGGTATGCCCGTGGGAGAAACAGATACTGCAAACGTCGATTACGACCTGATCGTGATCAGTGGGACCGCCGGAGGTTTGTCGGTCGCAATGTCGATGCTCCAGGCCGGTCTCAGCCGAGTACGCGTGATCGTGCCTCCCGGAGAGACGATCGCCTTCCCGGACCTCATCGCCGAGAACCAGATTGAGGTCGGCTACAACGAACAGGTCACCGGCATTGACTATGCCGACGATGTGCTTTCGGTCCAGACCGATCAACGTACGTATAGGTCGAGCTCGTGTCTGGTAGCAACCCGCTACCGGAACCCGGAGTGGAAGCCGACGGTTCCGTTCCCGGAGTCCGAAAAGATCACCATCGACACCTTGCCCAGCGGCGTGCGAGATGACGACATCTTGATCGTCGGATACACAAATCACGCCGTGGAACTAGCGGTCGAAGCAACCACTGCTGGCGCAGGCGTCGTGCTGGCCGCGGGTGGAATCGATCCGGCTCAGCTCGCACCAGCAGCCGACACCATGGTTCGTCGACTCGAACAAGAACGCCGCCTGACCGTGCTCTACCGCTCGGTGCCCGACGAGATTGGCCTTGTCGACAAGTTCCCGCTCGCGTACTTCAACGATCGCCGCACTCCCGATCTCGAATTCGACCACATCGTGTTCGCTTCCGAACGCTGCACGCCCAGCTTGGTCGACCTGCCCGCCACGCCAGCCGCGATCGCCAGCAACCGATTGTGGTTCGGTGGCATGCCCGAGGATGGCGGCGATATCCCCAACGCAGACTCGTGGCAGGTGGCGACACTTCTCGCCGAAGCCTGCTTCCCCGAACTCGAACCGATCGAACCGCCATCGGTCGTGCGCCGACGGGTTCGCCACGAAGGGGCCATCAGTGAACTTCGAGACGAGCACTACAACGCCACCATCACCGCATTCGAACAGCGCCACTCAGACCTCTGGGTATTGCGCGTCCGGCCCGACGTGGGCGACACCTCGCATCAGCCGGGTCAGTACGCATCGCTCGGGTTGGGATTCTGGGAAGACCGCGTCGACAACTACGCCGACCCGGGCATCGACGACAAATGGCACAAGCTCATCCGACGGTCCTACTCGATCTCACACTCGATGTTCGAGGGCTCGGGCTATCTCGCGCCACCCGATACCGAAGAGCTCGAGTTCTACATCGTGCTCGTTCCCGCCGATGATGATCATGTCTCGGCGCTGACTCCACGACTAGCCACGAAGAAGGTCGGCGACCGTATCTACCTCGGTCCAAAGGTTGCCGGACGATACACCTTGCACGCGGTCGACAACCCCGAGACCGCCGTGGTGCTCTTCGCCACCGGAACCGGCGAAGCGCCTCACAACTCGATGGTCGTAGAGCTGCTCCGCAAGGGACACACCGGACCGATCGTCTCGACGGTGACCGTACGCAACTGGCAAGACCTGGGCTATCTCGAAGCACATCGCCAGCTCGAACAGCGATTCCCGAACTACCACTACCTGCCGATGCCCACCCGCGAACCCGACGTGCCAAAGCGCTACCTCCAGGACCTGATCCGCGATGGCGACATCGAAAAGGCCCTTGGCGCCCCGCTCGACCCGGCCAACACTCACGCGTTCCTGTGTGGCAACCCGGCCATGATCGGGCTGCCCGAAGGTGAGGACGGCGAGACGACCTTCCCCGAGCCAACCGGCGTGATCGAGCTACTCGTCGAACGAGGTTTCACCATCGACCGCCGCGGCGAACCCGGCAACATCCACTTCGAGGAGTACTGGTAGTTTGCCTTCTCGATGGGCTCGCTCCGCTCGCGATTATCCATCGAGAACGCAAACTACATTTCGTCCCTTTCAGGGGGACCGTTCAGGCCACGGAGGCCGTGCGCCGGAGGCGGAGGTAGCTGCGCTCCGCACCTGATTTTCAGAGCACGCTACCAGTGGCGTCTTCCCTCTGGGAGGCGTTCAAGCGGCACGCAGGCTTGCTGCAAGCAAGCGGCTTCGCCATTTTGCTTGCTCGCAGCTGCGCATTTTGTCCCTCTGGGAGGCGTTCAAGCGGCACGCAG
>CAZTDG010000013.1:19991-32368 GCA_964612655.1 uncultured Acidimicrobiales bacterium
GCTTGCTCGCAGCTGCGCATTTTGTCCCTCTGGGAGGCGTTCAAGCGGCACGCAGGCTTGCTGCAAGCAAGCGGCTTCGCCATTTTGCTTGCTCGCAGCTGCGCGTTTCTTCCCTCTGGGAGGCGTTCAAGCGGCACGCAGCCTGGGCGCCGGAGGCGGTGGTTGGGTCCTGGGGGTGGTTGTGACTGTGAAGATTCATGGTTTGGTGGAATGTAAGCGGTAGTTTGGGCGCTTGAGAAGGTTATGAGCGCTGCCGAGCCCCAAGATTCCCAGAGGACCGAGGTTTGTTATCGGCATCCCGACCGTGCGGCCGGGGTGACCTGTCAACGCTGCGACCGCGAGATCTGCTCTGACTGCATGCACACGGCATCTGTTGGATTCCACTGCCCGGAATGCACCAGCAACAACAAACAGCAGGTCTTCAACACCAACAACCTTCCCGGTGGACGCAGCATCGTCACCCGGGCGCTGATCGGCATCAACACCGTCATTTGGATCGGGACGATCGCGGCTTTGGGTGCGACCGTCAACAGCATTGGCCAGGAGGCAGCGGTTGACTTTGGAACCTGGGGTCCACCCATCGCAGAAGACTTCGAACTCTGGCGCATCATCAGCGGCGGCTTCCTGCACTCCGGACTCATCCACATCGGCTTCAACATGTATCTGCTGTGGCAACTCGGCCAGCAACTCGAACGAGGTCTTGGCGAACGCGACTACATCGCCGTGTACTTCGTGTCGCTGATCGGTGGCAGTCTCGGTGCACTGCTGCTGTCACCCACCAGTCCGACGGTCGGTGCCTCAGGCGCAGTGTTTGGCCTAATCGGATTCACCGTGCTCTTCTACCGAAGCCGTGGCATTGGCCTCTTCGACACCGGCCTCGGCTTCCTCATCGTGATCAACATCTTGTTCAGCTTCCGAGGCGGAGTAAGCCTGGGGGGCCACCTCGGCGGATTCGCCGTCGGTTTGGCGCTCGGAGCGTTGTACTACGGGCTCAACGCCAACGACGGTCCGCTGATCAAAGACGCAAAGGCCCGGTTCGGGGTCACGATCGTGGCGGGTCTGGTGATGTTTGGCCTGAGCTTCCTTGCCGCTACGACGTGGATGAATCCGCTCTTCTAGCTCACCGCGGCTAATCGACGACGGCGCCACCCCGGAACCGCTTGGACAGATTTCCAAGGTTTCGCTTCCAGATCATTTTCAAAATGATCGAGCCGAACGGCTCGCCAACGGGTCCACCGAGCCACCACGGGAAGGTGAGTTCCTCGGCCCAACGAAACAACGTCCGGTCGCCTGAGATCGGCGAGAGCGTAAAGGCTCCGACTCCAGTCACTACGCCGGAATGACGTACGCCCATGGTCTCGCCATCGACCCACTCGGTGATCTCCATGACATCGGTCAGCTGAATCGGTCCCACCTTGGTTTCGCATTCGAAGGTGGTGCCGACGCCTTCGCGGTTAGTCGAGGTGAACCAGATGGATTCGGCGTCGTGCATCCACTCGACGTGGCTCGCAATGTTGCGAACGTCGGACCAGACAACTTCGGGTGTGGCGTCAAGTTCTGTCTCAACGGTTATGGCGACCATAAGTTCAGGTTACGGTCGGTTCATGGCAACACATGTGACTGAGCACCGAGTTCGATTTCACGAGCTCGATCCCTATGACCACGTCAACCACGCGATGTATGTGACGTACTTCGAGATGGGACGTGTCGAAGCCCTCGAATCGATCGGGCTGGGCCTCGACACCATGAAGTCTCAAGGGTTCCACTTCGTCATCACCCAACTCACGGTCCGATTTCGCCGCGCGGCCCGTAGCGGTGACCGGTTGGCCATCCGCACGACCGTGTCAGAGTTCGCTCGAGTATCGACGGTTTGGACCCAGGAGGTTCGACGACTTCGCGATGAACAAGACGACGTTGGTGAACTCATCGCGACGGCCAACGTTCGGGTTGCCGTTACCGATACCTCCGGCAAGCCGACCCGGCCTCCCGAGACGTTGTTCGAAACGCTTCGTCGCCTGAGCTGACCCCCTGGGGGGACAGGCCCCATGTGGATAGCGCTAGATCGCGACGTAGACCGACACCGCGTTCGAGGCCTCGGGGGTGAGCGGCGCCTTGTCCCAGTCCGCCCACCGGTCGCCCAAACGGAGACTTGCCTCGTCGGCGAGTGAGTCGAGCTGTGGCAAGGTCAGATAGTGAACCTTCCACGGTCGTAACCGGATTCCCGTTTCTCGGATCTCGATGTGTTGCCCGGTGATCTCCTGACGGTCATGGTCGCGGATCGTGGCGGTCAGCACAGCCTGGTCAACTCCGAGCGAACGCGTCGTCACGAGCCGATCAAGGCCAGGATCAGGGTCGCCCGGCACCATCGTCTCAACGATGAGTCGGCCGCCACGGCGCAATGCACGTCGACACTCGTGAAGACAACTGCGTTGCTGGTCTTCGTCAGTCAGGTTGAACAGCGTGTTTGTCGCGATCAGCACGGTGTCGAAACTGTTCGGACGGAAGGGAAGCAACGCCATGTTCGCGCCGATAGCCACCGAACCCGTCGGACCATCAAATCGTTCGAGCATCTGCATCGATGCATCGACGCCCACGACGAGGTGGCCATCGTCGAGTAGCGGCCGGGCGAGACGTCCGGTGCCGATGCCTAGTTCCAAGATCCGTTGCCCTTCGCCAAACGTGGCAACAAACCCCGCGGTGGATTCGGCGTCACTAACATCGTGGTACCACTCGTCATAGACGTCAGCGAAACTGTCGCCGTAGCGAGAAGGCCCCCACGGATCGTCCGCGGCGGGGGGAGGAGGGCGGTTGTGTTCACCAGCATCGGCGACATCGTCGCTTTTAACGGGCGGGGGTATCTCTTGCGAGGACTCGTGCACCGACTAAGAATGGCCCGGTGACCGGAGCACAATCCAGTGCGGGCGCCGGACGTCCGCCGCGGATCCCCTCAGCAGCTGAACTTCCACCGCTTCTTGAGCGAACGCCTCTCGCCATCATCGACGAGTCATTTACCTTTCTGCGCACCCAACCAGCCACGCTCCTCGGTGTGGCGTTCATCGTGCTTCTGCCGCTCCGGTTAATCGCCGTCTTGCTGCCTGGTTCAGGCTTGCGAGACGCTCGGCCAGACCAGCTGATCGACATCTTGATCACCAGCTTCGACTCCTCCACCGCGGTGATCTCTGCCATCGCAACGCTGCTCGCCGATTCGTTTGCGGTGTTCGTCGTCGGCGCGATCTACGGCAAGCTTCTGGCCAGCTGGTTCGAGGGCAAGGCCCCACTCGCCAGTGACATGTTGGTGTGGTCGATCAAACGGTCGCTCGTGCTGGGAGCGTTGTGGATCATCATTCACCTGATCGAGCTCATCGCCGGGATCGTTTCTCTCGGTCTGGGCGGAATCATTATCGGAGTCTTCTTGATGGTCACCGCCCCCGTCCTCGGTGCGGAGGGCGGAGGTATCCGGCAGTCGCTTTCGCGCAGCCTCACACTTACCGGGCCACGCTTCTTTGCGTGTCTGATCATCTTCGTGTTGGTGGGGGCGGGCGGCCAGCTCATTCGGTTCGTCCTGCGTACGCTGCCGACCATCCTCGGGGTGACGGTGGTGCCGATTCCCGCGTGGATCACTAGCGGCGTCTTCGATCTCTTGGCCACCACCGTGGTCGTCGCCTTCACGGCGGCGTCAGCGCTCGTGCTGTACCTCGACCTTCGGGTTCGTAAGGAAGGCATCGACCTTGAGGTCGCGATGAACCGCGTGTTCCCCGACAAGGGTTCCTCGATCGCCAGGTTGCGCGATGGCTGACGTATCCAACGAGGAAGCCAACGAACTAGTCGACGACATCCTGGGCCGCAGTGAATTCGTCACCGCCCGCGAACCCGGCTTCGTAGAGCGCAGCGTCAACCGCGTCATCGACACGGTCAGTGATTTCCTGGGCAGGATTTTTGGTGCGATCTTCGGTGGTGGGGGAGGCGCTGCTGGAACCGCCATCGCCGTGATCTTGCTCGGGCTTGCCGCAGCGGTCCTCGTCTTTGCGATCTACAAGGCCATCACCGAACGAGAACCTGCCGAGGACGAAGAAGACACAGATGGTCTGCGGATTGTCTTTGACGAAGTGGTGGAACCAAGTGAGCTTCATCAACAGCTTCGCCAGCATCGATCGGCCGGTGACTGGCGGCCCGCGGTCATCGCCGGGTTTCGTCTCGCCGTCGTCGGCCTCATCGACGCCCGAATTGCTCGCGAGGTAGCGGGCGCAACAACCGGTGACTTCGCTACGGCGGTGGAACAACGGCGTCCTGAACTGCTCAACACCTACGCCTACGGAGCTGCGGCTTTCGAGCGGGCCTTCTACAGCGACCTTCCGATCGGTGAGCAAGATCTGGCTGCGGTGGATGCGTTGCTAGCCCGTCTCGACACGGTTGGTGCCCCGTGACGGGAACAACGTCCTCGACCCGTTCACCTGCGGCGCTGCTATTTGGCCTGGTGATCGTGGCCTTCGTGGCCGTCATTGCTTTCGTCGGTCAAGACGATGCCGCGGTCGGCGGGCCCGGCGATCCCGATGGCACCGGCCCTGACGGTCTGCTCGCCCTGCGGCTCCTCATCGAGGAAACCGGTGGTTCGACGGTGCGCAATCTCGGATTGCCGCCCGATGACATTGATGTGGCCCTCCTGGTGTTCCCGCCGATTCCACCCATCAATCTCCAGGACATCCAAACCGCACCCCCTGAACCGAACTGGCAGCCATTGATCTGGTGGATAGAGCGAGGTGGAGTGTTGATCACCTCCGTTGAAGTCGATGGCGGCCCGCTCGGCGGCGCGCTCGAGCCTGACGAAGACGCGATCCTTGACCAGGGTTTGTGCACAATCGAACAGTTGCAGTCGGTGCAACAGGTGCGTCCACGTTCATATCAACGCATCGCTGCGGACGGCGATGACACGCAATGTTTCGGCGGCGTGAGCGGATCGCTCGTAGTGTCCCGATCAATTGGCGAAGGGCAACTCATTCGAATCGGGTCACCCGGTGCGTTTACCAACCGTGCGCTCGACGATGCAGAGAACGGAGCGTTTGCCGCCCGCCTATTCGAACTGGAGAACGCTCCAACCGTCGGATTCTTGTCGCGGGCGCCGGTATTCTTCGAGTTCGACCCTGAGGGCGAGGTGCTTCTGGACGGCGATGGTGCGCCCGTCGAGAGCACGAGCACCTTCGGTGCAGATCAGCCACTCGACCAAGACGGGAACCCGATCGGTTCGGGTGACAGCGGCTTGCTCGATCTCATTCCTCGTTCGGTTATCGCCACGGTCATTGCGCTAGCGCTATCGTTGCTGTTGTACGCGCTGGCCCGCGGACGTCGACTCGGGTCGCCGATCGCCGAACCGTTGCCCATCGAACTGCCCAGCTCAAGTTACGTCGAGGCGGTCGGTCGTTCGTATGCCCGAGTGCAGGATGCGCCCACTCGCAGTGCAGGCATTTTGCGAGCCGATATGCGCGTGGAGATTGCCCGACGGGTTGGTCTTCCCGCCGATACCCCAACCGCTGAACTAGTGAAAGCGCTTGCTGGCAACGATGGGTTGATCGAACTCATCGAAGGCGGCGGCGAAATCGATGATGACCGTCTGGTCGCTACCGCTCAAGAGCTGATCGATGCAAGAAACCGAATGGAGCGCGGCGGTGTCGCCGTGCTGTCGTCCAGCGAGACCAACGCTTTCCCAACAACCGATAGCGGTGCCGTACCCGCGTCGACGACGCAAAAGGACATGCCATGACAAACACGCCTCCTCCGCCAATGAATCCACCACCGGAGCCGTCCTCGCCAATCGGGGCTACTGGCGTTAGCCCATCGGGACCTTCGCCGACCCCCGCTGCGCCACCGGCCGCGGCACCATCGATGCCGCCAAGCGCGGCCGCACCAACCCAGCCTCCTGCCCCGACTGCGGCCTCGACCGTTCCGGCTGGCACGCCGCAGGACGGCAGCGGCGGAGCGGCGATGGTCAACGCCATCCGAACCGAAGTCGGCAAAGTCATCGTTGGCCAACAAGGTGTACTGGCAGGGTTTCTGGCCGCCCTTCTCGCCGACGGCCATGTCCTCCTAGAAGGCGTTCCGGGAGTGGCCAAGACGTTGCTCGTCAAGACGGTGGCATCCACGCTGACCGTCGACATGAACCGCATTCAGTTCACACCGGATCTGATGCCGTCGGATATCACGGGTCAGCTCATGTATGAACAAGCCAGTGGCGAGTTCGCTTTTCGACAGGGTCCGATCTTCACCAACCTGTTGCTCGCCGATGAGATCAACCGAACGCCACCCAAGACCCAGGCCGCGCTGCTCGAGGTTATGGAGGAACGCCAGACGACCGTCGCAGGCGAGGCCCGGGCGCTTCCCGATCCGTTCATGGTCATTGCAACGCAGAACCCCGTTGAATATGAAGGCACCTACCCGCTGCCCGAAGCGCAACTCGATCGGTTCCTCGCCAAGATCTACGTCGGGTACCCCGAGCGCGACGCCGAACAAATGGTGCTTGCTCGTCACAACTCTGGGATGAGCTTGCACGAGGTCGCCGCCAATGGTGTGCGAGCGGTGGCGACTCCAGCAGACCTCGCTCAGGCTCGTACCGAGGTGCGCGCAGTTCAGGTCGAGGATGCAATCTTGGGGTACATCACCGACATCGTCCGTGCGACTCGAACCTCTCCGGTGGTCGATCTGGGCGTGTCGCCTCGCGGCGGAGTAGCGATGCTCGGGCTTTCCAAAGCGTGGGCATGGATGGCCGGGCGTAGCTTCGTGACGCCCGATGACATCAAGATGATCGCCAAGCCCGCACTTCGACACCGACTGCAGGTGCAGCCTGAAGCCGAACTCGAAGGGGTCACCGCCGACATCGTCCTCGACGGACTGCTCGAATCGGTGCCGGTTCCTCGCTAGCCCACGATGATCATCCAGCCCCGCCTCGCGCTATTCGCCGCACTGCTCTCACCGGCGATCTTGCTCTTCGGTGGCGCGCCCTGGATTGCTCTCGCCGGCGTTGGCCTGATCGTGGCATTGGTCTGGTTTGCCGATTGGCTCCTGAGCGTGCCGCCATCGGAGATCGGCTTGAGCCGCAAGTTGCCCAATTCGGTGACGCTCGGTCGTACCGGAACCGTTTCGTGGCTCATTCACAACGCCTCACAGCGGGCGACTTCGGTGGGCTTCTCCGACGGTCTCGCTCCCTCGCTTGCAGCACAGGACCGGCGCGCCACTTTGCGGCTGCAAGCGGGTAACACCGCAACGGTCGAGACCGAACTCGAGCCTCAGCGGCGCGGTCGCTTCGAAATCGCGGAGATGGTCGTACGGACGTTGGGCCCGCTGGGCTTCGCAGGACGTCAGCAGACCCGATGGGTTTCCGAAGACCTCCGTGTGTTTCCTCGGTTCCCGAGTCGGGCAGAGGCCGAACTGCGCGTGCGACGCAGCCGCTTAGAGCTCGGCACTCGTTCTGCGAGGCGTCGAGGTGGGGGCAGCGAGTTTGAGCAGCTGCGAGATTTCACCGTCGACGACGAGTTCCGTCGTATCGATTGGGCGGCGACGGCACGAGCGAATCGCCTCATCGTGCGGACCTTTCGAACCGAACGGAATCAGACCGTTATCAACGTCTTGGACAACGGTCGCCTAATGGCTGGGCAGGTCGCCGAGGTTCCTCGAGCCGAGCATGCGATGGATGCCATCATGGCGCTCACCACGGTCGCCACCGGGCTCGGTGACCGAACCGGGCTGTTGGTGTTCGACACCGAAGTGCGGGCATCGGTAGCAGCCTCGGCGCGTTCAACGCAGCTCAGCCGCGTCATCAACGCGATGTTCGAGATCGAACCCGAGTTGGCCGAGAGTGACTATCGAGGAGCGTTCACCGAAACGCTGTTGCGTTTCTCTCGCCGCACGATGCTGGTCATTCACACCGAACTCGTCGAACAGACGATGGCCGAATTCCTGCTTCCGGCTTTGCCGCTATTGACCAAGAGCCATGTGGTCGTCGTAGCCGCCGTACGTGACCCCGAGATCGAGCGATGGGCCACGCAGGCACCGACGGACCCCGAGCAGGCCCATCGCCACGCAGCAGCACGCGCGTCGTTGGCCGAGCGTCAGCGCGCGATCGCCACGCTTCGACGGACGGGCGCCACCGTCATCGACGCCGTCCCCGGCAAGCTCGCAGCGCGCCTGATGGACCACTACCTCGACGTCAAGGCCCGCGGCCGTTTGTAGCCGCCAACGGCTGGGCCGTGATTTAGACCCCGACTGTCTCAGTGGCGAGGAGTTCGCGGAGTTTGGCGTCCTCGGTGATCGAGCCGGTGTAGCCGCGACGAACCGCGGTTGGGCCGAGTCCGATGACGTAGCCCCAGAAGGCGAGGAAGGCAGCTGCGCCGATCGATACCCGAGCCCAGGTGTCGAGTGGCGATGGGGTGACGAACCCTTCGATGAGGCCCGCAAGTATGAACACGATCACGAGTCCGATGATGATCGACACCGCTCGCTGCGCTTCGGCGACCAGCGATTGGGTTCGGGTGCGGTCACCGGGAACGATCAATGACCAACCCATGCGGATTCCAGCGCCACCGGCCACCAGAATCGCGGTTATCTCCAGCAAGCCATGGGGCAAGATGAGCCCCCAAAATCGCGATGCTTCTCCCGCGTCGTGAAACAACCCGGCAGCGACCCCAACGTTTGCACCGTTAAACATCAGCACGAGGATGGTCGGCACGGCCCAGGCGATTCCAGCGACGAAGGCCAGGAAGGACACCTGAATGTTGTTGACCAGCACCTGGGTAGAAAACTCCGCTGCTGGAGCTGACGAATAGTAGGCCTCGAAGTCCTCGGCGATGTACGCCTGTCGAAGTGCTTCTGGAGCAGCGGCTTCGATAGCGGCGGGGGAGTTGGCGAGCCACGCGCCAACGATGATTCCGGGGAGAAAGAAGGCGAGTGCCGAGACGGCGATGAACCGGCGAGCGCTCCACACCGCGGCCGGGAAAGTGGCGGTGAAGAAGGTTCGTATCGCGCCAGCGCTCTTGGCTTGGTTTCCGTAGATGACGGCGCGAGCCCCAGCCACGATGTGGGTGAGGCGGGCGGTGACCACTGGGTCCTGGAAGGTGCTCCGCACGTGGGAGAGGTGAGCGGAGACCCGCTGATAGCGAAACAACAGCTCGTCGAGTTGCTCACCGGACAACTTTTGCGACCGCTGTTGAGCCTGGTCGACGAGGTCCTCTAGACGCAGCCATTCCTCCGTGTGCTGAAGTACATAGCTGTCGATAGTGCGCACATGGATCAGAGTACTCGGTCTACCGTGGGTGAAATGAGCACTCCAAGGGTCTCCCAATGACCGCGACGGTCAACGCTGGCCGAGGCATCGTCACGCCCCAAGGCGTCGTCCTCGACTTGGAGACAGCCGGGGTCGGGTATCGAGGACTCGCCCGCGGGATCGATATCGCGGTGCTTCTCGGGGTTGGCTCCCTGGCCTTCGGGTTGTTCAACGCCATCGGTGGAACGGTCGGACTGGTGCTCTCGCTCATCGGCGGATTCCTCTTGCTCTTTGGCTATCCGGTGGTTGCCGAGACTTTCTGGCGTGGTCGAACGATCGGTAAGTGGGCGGCCGGGTTGCGTGTCGTCACCCTCGAAGCCGGCCCCATCGGGTTTCGTGAGGCGTTCATTCGGTCCATCTTTCAGATCATCGACATTCTCGTGAGTTTCGGGGCGGTGGCTTTGGTGACATCGCTGGTGAGCAACCGTTCGCAACGACTGGGCGATCTTGCTGCCGGCACGTATGTGATCCGAGACCCCAAATCTCCGCCGCACTACCCGGCGGTGCCGTTCACCCCTCCTATGGGCGCCGAAGGGATCGTGGCAGCTCTCGACGTCTCGAAGCTGCGTCCCGACCAGGAACGCGTCATCCGGTCGTTCCTCTTGCGAGTTGGCACGTTGTCGCAACCTGCCCGAGTACACCTCGGCGGACAGCTCGCCGTAAAGGTGTCGCAGACACTTGGTCATGATCCGAAGCTGTATGGTCTCCCACCCGAGCCCTACCTGGTCGTGGTGATGGCTGCCCATCAGGCACGTGAAGGCGGGCTTGCACGGCTCGCGATCGAATAGCTAGCCGCCCTAGCCTGGAGAGGTGTCCGCTTACCTCGATCACGCTGCATCTTCGCCGCTTCGTCCCGAAGCGTTAGAAGCGATGATGCCGTGGTTCACCGAGCGTCACGCCAACCCCACAGCCGCCCATCGACGCGGACGGCGGGCCCGCCAAGCGCTCGACGACGCCCGAGCCGTCATTGGGGAGGCCACGGGCTTTGCACGAGGCGACATCGTCTTCACCGGTGGGGGGACCGAGTCGGACAACCTGGCGATCGGCCGTGGCCATCAACCGGGCACGGTGGTTGTCGGTGCGACCGAGCATCCCGCCATTCTCGAACCGGCCGAGCGTCAGGGCGCCAAGATCGCCAACACAGATGCGGACGGTGTCGTTGAAGTGGCGTCGGTCATGGAACACGTCGATGAGCGCACCGAAGTGGTTTCGGTGATGGCTGTCAACAACGAACTCGGCGTCATCCAACCGGTCAGTGAAATCGCCGAGGCGGTGCATGCCGTCGCTCCGGATGCACTCGTGCACTCCGATGCTGTCCAAGCATTGCCATGGCTCGACCTTGCCGAGGCCACTCAAGGAGTCGACATGCTGTCGATAACCGGCCACAAATTGGGCGGACCGCAAGGGGTAGGTGCCGTGGTCGTACGCGACGGTTCGATGCCCGATCCGATGCTGGTCGGTGGCGGCCAGGAACGCGACCGTCGAGCGGGCACGCAGAACGTGGCGGGCGTCGTGGGGTTCGCAGCCGCGGTTCAAGCGGCGATGGATGACCGTTCGGAACGACTGGCTCGTATCGACCGGCTCGCTGATCGACTCCTCAGCGAGTTGTCGTCCGCCATCGAGGGATTGCGCCCGACGGTCCCTCGGGAGAAGCGAGTACCGGGCATTGTTCACCTGCTGGTGCCCGGTGTGCAGAGCGAGCCATTGCTGTTCCTACTCGATCAACAAGACATCGCCTGCTCGGCGGCATCATCGTGTGCCAGCGGTGCGCAGGGCGCGTCCCACGTGCTTTCCGCGATGGATCTCGACACGAGCGGGTGCGCGCCTCTGCGCCTGTCGCTCGGGTGGTCGACTACCGACGACGAAATCGACACCGCGTTGCGTACGATTCCCCAAGCCGTGGCACAACTTACAGGAGGCGCGTAATGGCAGAACGAGTTCTCGTGGGCATGTCCGGAGGCGTCGACTCCTCCGTAGCCGCAGCCCTGCTCGTGGACGCCGGATACGACGTGGTCGGCGTGACGATGAAGCTCTGGGGTGGCGAGTCCGACTCCGGATGCTGCTCGGTATCTGACGTCGACGACGCCCGTTGGGTCGCTCAGCAGCTCGACATCGAGCATCACGTATTCAACTTCGGCGACGAGTTCAACGAACATGTCGTGGCTCCGTTCGTCGACACCCACCGCACCGGCGGCACGCCCAACCCGTGCATCGAATGCAACCGCCACATCAAGTTCGACATCTTCTTCGAGCGGGCATCGGTGCTGGGCTTCGACAAGATCGCAACTGGCCACTACGCCCGAGTCGCCGAGCTGGCCGATGGCACCTTCCGCATGCAGCGCAGCATCGATCCGCTCAAGGATCAGAGCTACGTTTTGCACATGCTCGGCCAAGACGTGCTGTCGCGCCTGGTATTGCCTGTCGGCGGCTGGCACAAACCCGACCTTCGCGGCGAAGCGCAGAAGCGTGGCCTTCTGACCGCTGCCAAGCCAGACAGTCAAGACGTCTGCTTCATCACTAAAGAGGGCGGCCGAGAAGCGTTTCTCGAAGCTCGCGGGGGTCTGTCTCCGGGCATCATCGTCACCGAGGCAGGTGACCAGGTGGGAACGGTCCCAGCGACCGAGCTGGTCACCGTCGGTCAGCGCAAGGGCCTCAACGTGTCGGGCATGTCCGAGCCGCACTTTGTTACGGACGTGAACCTTCGGGAGTCGGTCGTCACGATCGGGCCTCGACGCTCGCTACGAGTCGAGGAAACCACGTTCATCCAGCCCGTCTGGGCAACCGAGCAATTCAGCGGCGAGGCCCGAGTGCAGGCCAGCGCCCACGGCACTGCGCTACTCGCCGAGGTGCACGCAGATCGAGTCACCTGGGCCGAACCTCGTGACCGAATCGCCGCCGGTCAAAGCCTCGTCTTCTACGAAGGCGACGGCAACGACGCCACCGTCATCGGCGGTGCCATCGCTACCTAAAAGATTTGTACGGATTTTCTGACCTATACGGTCAGTTTTTACGTACAAATCTTTACACGGGGTCGGAGGAGTAGATGCCGAGTTCGCGACCGGAGGATTTG
>CAZTDG010000014.1:0-2172 GCA_964612655.1 uncultured Acidimicrobiales bacterium
CTCGCGTATGCCATCGGAAGTCGGTCCGACAAACTCGTTCGCAAGATCTTCTTCCGGGGCGACAAAGGCGAGAAGCGCCTGTTCGCGACCGGGGAACAGATCCGCAAGCGTGGGGGTCTGCTACTGATCACCGCCCGCTTCATTCCAGGTGGGCGAACCGCCATGACGTTCAGCTGCGGCCTCACGGGTCAGCCGTTCTGGGCCTGGTTCTCACGGTGGGATCTCTTGGCGACGACGCTCTGGGCAACGTATGCCGGGTTGCTCGGATTCTTTTTTGGCACGGCGGTCGAGGATCCGACGAATGCGCTCTGGATTGCCTTCGGTTTCGCTCTGAGCGTCACCGTCCTCATCGAGGCTGGCCGGTGGATTATCGACCGCCGCAAGGATGCAAAGAAGCCTGTCCTCCCCGACAGCGAGGAAGTCGAAGCGCTGTAACTCCGGCTACGTCAACGGAGCAACCGTGGCGTCGAGCGAGTCGATCAATGCCTGGGGTTCCAGACCGATGTCGAAGCCGCGCTGGCCACCGCTGACATAGATCCGGTCGCAGATTTCGGCGGTTTCATCGATAAACGTCCGAAGCGGACGCCGTTGCCCAAAGGGGCTAATCCCGCCTGCGACGTAGCCCGAGGATCGCTCCGCGTCGACAACCGCAGACATGGTCGCCCGTTTCGCCCCCGCTGCGCGAGCGAGCGCCTTCAGATTCAGCTGCGTACTCACCGGCACGATCGCTACCACGAGCGAATCCCGTCCGTCATCGAGTCGAGCCATCAGGGTCTTGAAGACCACATCAGGATCGAGCCCTAAGAGCTCCGCTGCTTCCAAGCCGAACGACTGGGCGCCAGGATCGTGTTCATAGCGATGCTCCGAATAGGCGACGCCAGCACTATCCAAAAACACGGTCGCTGGTGTCTGCACCTTCTGACCCTAACGTCAGCTCCACTGCGGACAGAGTTTGGCCCGGTACGTTTGAGCCGCCGGTGCCAACCAGGGTGATTTTTTGCAGTAACTTGGCCACGGGGAGGCATAAATGAAGCTACGTGCGAGCGTGTTGGTGGCGGCACTTGTTGCGGCGGTGTTGGGGGTGGCTCCGGCCGCCTTCGCCCAGACCCGCACGTCGGATCACATCGCGGCCACCGCGAATACGTCGATCCCTGTGTATGACACCGCGTGGCACATGTTTTCTCGGGCTACCCCCGAGCAGAGCGACGAGTACTTCGCGGAACTAGCGGTGCGTGGCTTTACCGGCGCCTGGTCCATGGTGTTGGGACACGCTCCGACCACCTACAACCACACCTTCAACGGCGGCGGGCAAATCGGTGAGTTCACCGATCAGGGCGAAGTGGTCTTGAGCGACGGCTACATCGCCCACGTCAACGAAATCTTGGATACCGCGCACGCTCATGGAATGCAGATGGGACTCGTCGTGGCATGGCAGAACCTCTATCTGCCGGGAGGGCTCTCCGATGCCCACGTGCCCGCAAGCGATCTCGTTCGCGGAACGGTGACCACCGATAATGCGGCTGCCTACGGCCGTCACATGGTCGAAGCCTTTGGGGATCATCCTGCGGTGAACTCCTGGGTGCTCGGTGGAGATGCTGGCAGCAACAACACGGTGGCCAACATCGAGGTCTGGGAGATCATGGCCGACGCGATCCGAGGCGAGGGGTCGACTATCGACATCGGCATTCACCTGCCGCCCGCGCAGTTCGATTACCTGATCTACCAAGACGTCGACTTCCTCGATTTCGCCGCACCCGAAATCGGTCACACAAAGACGCCAGTGCAGGGCCAACTCGAGATGGAAGTCGCCGTCGAGGCCTACGACATTCCGGTATGGATGGGCGAAGCCCGGTATTTCAATAGCGACTTCGCGTGGGTCCCAGATCAGTTCCGAAACCCCGGAATCGACGAGATGGTCGCAGACGCGGAAGCGTCGAAGGCCGCTGGTGTGAGGGGGTATCTGTACGGCGACGCCGGACGGTTCACCTGGTGCAACGTCTTTGGCGACTCGACCCCGTGCGACCGACAAAACATCGCCGACTCCTTCGGCCCCGCCGAAGATGCGGTGATTGCCGTGTTCGCAGCAGAGACCCCAGCCCCAGCCCCCACGACCACCGCTGCACCGACAACGACCACCGTTGCTCCCGCTCCAGTAGCCACACCGGCTCCGAC